>JAZNDZ010000122.1:0-14891 GCA_045588345.1 Bacteroidaceae bacterium | reverse complement strand
GGGTCACCCACGTTTGTAGGGAGGTTGGATAAAAAGAGCTATTTTTAGGCTTGCGAAGCACGAAAAAACGCAGTTTACTAAGCGTAAATGAGTATTTTTCGGGCAAGCGTAACAACAAAAGAGCCTTTTTAGTCAGCCTCTCATTATATCGTTTACTTTACAAATACTTTTTTACGGTTGATAATGTAGACACCACGCTCCATTGCGTTAACCTGACGGCCAGTAAGGTCGTAGATTACACCAGCGTTCTCCACCTCTATGTTCTCAATACCTGTTACACCACCCAACAATTCAAGAGCCTCCGCTGCATCAAAATCACCGACCTCTGTAAACAATACAGAGTTACCGGCATCAATCTCTTTCCAACCATTAATGGCAGCACTGCCCTCACCATTGATATTTACATAAAGGTCGGTATCCTTGAACTGTATCTGTATACGCTTTATGCCAAACTCTTCCGCGGAATTGAAAACAATGGGGTCGGCAACACCAGCCACCAATGAACCATCCTTTTTAACGAATTTCTTTGCAGCAACACTGTATAGGTAGTAGTTCTCCCCATCCAGGCTCAATACAGCAAAATGCTGATTAGCGTTTGTGGCCGAGACCTCTTCTGCCGCATCGTTTGTGGTCTTGAAACGTTCATCGTCAACAGTCCATGCGCCACGCTCGCAAGTAATTGTATAACACTTATCCTCCTTGAACTCGTTTAGTTCGTTTACGTAAGCATGATATACGGGTCTTACGACCTGCCAACCCTGTATAAAGCCTGCAGGGTCAAGATAAACGCCCTCTGTCAGGTTGAATTCGATATCGTAGGCATAGCCTCCGCCATTGGATGTGCTTGTCCAGTAGTTACCCTCTATTTCAAAATACACAAGTTGCCCTGTTGATGCATGAATCCAACCGCCCGCAGGCATGAATATGGAATTTCCGTTAGGACCTGTCACCTTGTAACCATAAGCACCATTATAGCTCATCCATTTCCATGTACATCGTTCAATCAGTTCCTGTCCTTCCTCTCTTGTGGGCATATACCAGTTACCGCCAAGGTGAGTCTGTGCAATATCTGTTTCACTCCAAAGATAATAGCCTCCAAGATCCTCGGGAGAAGAGGCATCGACGTTGTATGCCCTCCATTTTACAGACAAGCCAAGGTCAACAATCTCACCGTCTGTAACAGCATCTTCATCGGGTATCAGCGTGCCTTCAATGTCACACTTCTCGACAAAGAATGTAGAACCGGCATCAGCACCTTCCAACCAATAGCAGACTTTCATACCGTTTCCTTTAAGATTCTGCCTATTCAGGCAGATGTTTGTTCCGCTATATGCAATAAAGAATCCGTCCTCGCCATATTGGCTTGTCTTGAAGTCCCAAACAAGGGGCTGTTGCTCTGCAATGTGGCTCTTCGATGCCATATACGGAAGAACATCGTCTCGTTCGGGTACCTTTGATGTAAGCACCATACTCTTTCCTGAAAGACGGTTCACAATGCTGAATCCATCGACAGGATTACCTACAAAAGCCCATGTGTAACTTTTCGCCCTTGTTGTATCAACAGTATCAGAGTTGGCATCAAGGTATCCGCTGGGATTGTATGACACATATCTTCTGTCTGTAGCATGAATGACAAGGTTGTACCAAGCTGTGATTTCCTCGTAACTTGCGGCATACTCAAAAGGAAGTTTTCCAACAACAAGTGGAATTGCGACAGTGGTCTCGCAACCACGCGCTATTGTGCCGGCGGGTTTCTGCGCTGTGACTCCCAAGGGAAATTCAACGGTTATCGACGGATACTCTTCACCCACAATGGCCTCAGTGGTTTGTGTGAATCTCACATCACCCTCGTATGTGAACTCGTATGTGATTATAACAATTCTGTCCTCGTATTCACTGACCAAGCGTTCAATTTCGGTAAGTGTACCGGCATCTATGCTGCCTACTTCTTCAACCTTATGTGCGCTGCCGGCATCATCAAGTGACCTCAGCCCGCCGGTGCTTGAGTTTCCTTTCCAATTTGCGACACCCGGCTCTGTGGTGTGGTTGAAATGATTAATGGCACCATAATTATCGGTAGAGAATACGTATGCATATTCATTATTTGTTGTGCTGTTCACAATCTGAATGTCGTTTGCGGGAGTGTCAATCCAAGGGAAACGGCCTCCCTCATTGCTGTTCCGGCCAATGAATTTGCCTGCACCTATGTTGTAAAGGTAATACTTGCCGCTTGCAGATTTGTGGATAGCCCATTGGCAGTTGACATTTTCTGCCGACACTGCTAAATCTCTGTACGATGCCGTTGAGGCAACAAAAGCCTCATTGTCGGGATTATAAATCAACCATCCGCGTGTGGTTGTCAAGGTATAAACCTTGTCATTGCTGAAGTTCAGCTGTGCCACCGTTGTTGTGACAATGACTGTCATAAAGAATAAAAAAAGTACAAATCGTCTCATACATTTATTTATTGATTAAGTAAATATTAAAGTCATAATAAACAAAATATCACCACACTCACTTCAACATATTTGCAAAAATAGAGATTAACCCCCGTTTACCCCCCTCTATTGTTAAACGGTGCCAACAGGATATCAATACCACAACTTATTATGGAACATAAGAAGGACAATTGCGATTGTCATTTTTTATGAATTCCACTCCGGATTACAGGAAGTTCTTCAAGAATATATACAGTATAAGTACCGGTGTTATGAAGCGCAGCATGAATATAACCAGCGGAGCAAGCCTGCGGTTGCATTTGCCATGGTTTGTAAGTTCCTCTTTCATGAAGCCCTTCCCAATGAACCATACCGCCATTATACAGGTAAACATAGCCCCCAACGGCATGAGTATATTGGCTGTAACATAATCGAATATATTGAAGAAGTCAATGCCGAATATACCGAAAAAGGTTATTGTACTGAGGATTATTGAAACAGTAGTTGTAACCGTTGCAGCCCACATACGTGACAGTTTGAACTCCTCGGCAACATAAGCCGTCAACACCTCGTGGAAGGATATAGTTGATGTCAGCGATGCAAGAATCACAAGCAAGAAGAAAATTGCCGACCACATTGAAGCCAACGGCATCCCTTTGAATATTTCGGGCAGCGTCACAAAGACCAGAGCCGGCCCCTCTGTCGGTTGCAGCCCGGCACTGAAAACTGCCGGGAAGATTACAAGCCCCGCAAGCAGCGACACAAGCAACGTCAGCATGGAGACATTGAACGACGTTGAAACCATATTGTTGTCCTGCTTGAAATACGATGCGTATGTAACCATGCAGCCCATACCCACAGAGAGTGAGAAGAATGCCTGACCGATAGCCATCATTATAGTCTCGGCCTTGAAAGCCTCAGCAAAGTCACACGAAAGGAAGAACTTGTAGCCCTCCGATGCTCCCGGCATAAAAGCGACCCTCACTGCCATTACCATAAGAATAACAAAGAGCGTCGGCATCATCACCTTTGAAGCCTTCTCAATACCCTTTTCCACTCCACGCGCCACTATAAAGTGAGTCATAAGAATGAATATTACCGCGTACAGCAACGGCTTCCACGAAGCCTGAAACACATCAAACTGCTCCTTGAACGAAAGCGAAGAATCAAATATCCCGCCAGTCAGCGAACTTATGAAATACTCAAGCGACCAGCCGGCAATTAGGTAGTAATATCCCGAAATGAGTAATGCGCCCAGCACACCGCTATACCCCAACCAGCTCCAACGCTTTGAGAGTGTGCGGAATGCACCCACAGCATTCTTCTTTGTACGGCGGCCTACTGCAAATTCGGCAAGCATAGCCGGAATACCGACAACAACTACACTCAACAGAAATACAAGCAGAAAGGCAGCACCACCATTCTCGCCTGCAATATATGGAAAACGCCACAAGGCTCCAAGGCCTATTGCACTGCCAGCAGCCACCAATATTGCACTGAGTTTGCCCCCGAACGAGGCTCTTGGTTGTTCACTCATAACAGATTCGTTTTTTAGGAGAGCGCGAAGATAATAAAAAAGCGCGAAAAGCCCATAACAGCAACAACTAATTATAATTTATTGAGAAACCGTTTATAAAATTAAAAATTATCCTATTTCAACAAATTATACATTTCAATAAATACATTCAGATATTTTTAAATAAAATTCAACAGTTCTGAAAATTTGCAAAGAAAAGAAACAGATAGTTCACATATTTATATATATTTGCAAATATTAAAAACACAGTTCCACATCAAACCCAAACACACAAAAAACTATGAAAAGACACCTACTCTTTTTCCTACTACTATTGTGCGGTTTCATGACAGCGACACAGGTTAAGGCGCAAAACCAATTGGTAATATACCTTAACGATGGCAACACGGCCTGTTTTGTACTCTCAGAACATCCGAAAATAACTTTTTCGAGAGACAGTCTCTGCGTCGCTTCACCAACAACAACAATTGAAATAGCACGCATTGCCGTAAAAAATTTCACATTTGAGAAATTCGAAGGCGATGATAACTCTATTGAAACGCCACGCAGCGAAGTCAACATCAGCACTCAGGGAGAGAGCATAACGCTCACAGGTCTAACCGATGGCGAAACTATTACCGTATATGGCATAGACGGAAAACTTATAACCAAAGCCACTGCAACCAATGGCTGCTGCACTATCGCACTCCACAACTTCACCGGCGGAATATACTTAATAAATATTAGCACGACAACTATCAAATACCTAAAGAAATGAAAAAATTACTATTAACCTTGGCAGTACTCGTCATGGGCATTGCTGCACATGCACAGCAAACAGAAGATATGTATATCTGGTTCAATAATGGCGGAGTAGACAAAATAGAAGTCGCAGACATAGACAGCATAACATTCGTTGCACCAACAATGCAGACAGCAGAAAACACCGGATTACCAAGAGTCTACATAACAACCCCGAACGGTGTGGGTATAAACAGCAAGGATGTTTATGTAGAAGATGGAAACTTGCGCATCTTTGACAAAAAAGGAGAATTGGATTTGAACATATTATCAGATTTTAAAGGCAGGGGAAACTCTACTTGGATGATGCCAAAGAAACCTTACGCCATAAAACTAAGTTCAAAAGCCGAGGTCATGGGGATGCCCAAGCATAAACGTTGGGTACTGCTCGCCAATTGGGTGGACAGGACATTGTTGCGGAACGATGTAGCCTTTGAAATTGCAAGGAAATGCCCGGCATTGCCATATACTCCACGCGGACTGTTCGTGGAACTATACCTGAACGGCACACACCAAGGCAATTACTATTTGTGCGAACACATCAAGATAGACAAGAACAGAGTCAACATAGACGAAATAGACGAAGAGACACCCGAAGCGGATATGTCAGGCGGATATTTGCTGGAATTTGACACATATTCCGACGCAGAAATAAACTATTTCTACACCAAGCACAATAACCTCCCTGTCACAATAAAAGAACCCGATGAAGAAGTGATAACATCTTGGGAGCACCCTGCATACACATATATCAAAGACTACGTAAACAGCGTAGAGGATGCCATGAAAGGTGGCGATTATTCAGAAATTGAAAGTCTTATAGATGTAAAATCCTATGCAGAATGGTGGTTACTGTATAATTTAGCAGGAAACTTGGAACCGAACCATCCCAAAAGTTGCTATATGTACAAGAAACGCAACGGCAAATTATATGCCGGCCCTGCTTGGGATTTTGACTGCGCAACATTTGTTCCGGGACGAAAGGGTGCATTAATCGCCAAATCACTTTGGTATGGATACCTCTTTGAACACGACTCTTTTAAGAGCCTTGTAAAAGAGAGATGGTCTGAATTGAAACCTGAATTTGAAAAAGTGTTTGATTATATAGACGAAAAGGCCGAGTACATAAGAGAATCAAATGAAATAAACCTCAAGATGTGGCCTGTGACACAAAACGTAAACGAAGACATTGACCTTTCGTATGATGATGCGGTAAAGCGCTTAAAGGAAGCATATCAAGAAAGAATAACCGAACTTGACAAAGTGATAAGCAACTATTAAGACCTTCATTTGTTTCCAAAAGTAAAAGCAGGGCATGCCCTGCTTTTACTTTTGGAATACCTCTTCATTAGAAGAGAGAGCCACTTTAATATTTAACAATATTTAACATGGGGGGTGATTTCTCACTAATTATTTATATATTTACGCAAATTCTATATTAACCAAATTTATATTATTATGAAAAAACTGCTTACAATGATGCTGCTACTTGCAGCCACAATTGGTTTCTACTCTTGTTCGAGCGACGATGACGACATAACACCCCCTCCCGGCGGTGAAGCAGTCACACCTCCTGTCAGTTACGATGCAGGCTGGAGCGGTAATTTTGAAAACGGAACAGCTAATTTTGTTTTCGAGAGATACGATTATGGATATGACGACGAAGAAGAAGACGTAAAAAGCGATTTCTATTCATTCGATTTCAAAGAAGGGGTATGCACTGATGCAAAATACTGCATCGAATTTTACGACAGCAAAACAGCCAAATTTTATGCCTCATTAATACTGTCGGGAGAGCTCTTTGACGATTCTTATTATGAAGACGAAGAAGATGACGAATATTACTACGAAGAAGATGACGAGGATTACTATTACAACTATGAAAACTCCTTGAAAGCTCTGAAGAAGATAAAAGAAATTGCAATTTCTGCAAAGACAAGAGCCGGATATAGCGATATGGGAATGACAGTTTATTTAACTAAGAATATCATATATATACCTCTTGACAACTACAAAGGCAAAAAGGCTGATGATATTAGAAACGGCATTAGCACTTTTGAAACCACTACGGAAAATTTCTTATATGGTGAATACGACTCCGCTAAAGGAGAGTATTTCTGCGACAATGTCAGAGGCATAATAAGCAATGGCAAGACCATTCAATATAAAGTTAATATGACATTCACCCCTGAACGCTACATAAAGACTTATGTTACTACCGTGACAATGCCCAACCAATCGTGGGCAATGGCGCTCTACGATACGTGGCGCGGAGATGTTGAATCTATCGGACAAATGTTTGGAGTTTCGCCAACATTAAATATGGATGGTAATGTAATAACATTAAAAGCTATTACGCGATACGACATAACAAATCCCGAACTTGCTCAGTATGCACAAGATGTAACAGAGGAGCAAATATTGAAAGTTTTGAGATTTATTGACAGAAATAATGGTACCCCGATGTTGAGGATATTTGCAGAATAATATAAAAGAATTTGCACTAAGACACATTTAATATTTAACAAAGTGGGTGACCCAAAAGTGAAATGGGTCACCCACGTTTGTAATAAAAGTGCCGCAATATTTAACCTATGCGGCGGAATATGGGTTTATACCAAATGCGCTATATGCTGCTCCCTGTCACCGTAGAGCAGGTCAATGAGCGGAATTTCAATCATAGTGTAACAGCCGGGCAACTGACGCATTGTAGCACGCGCACAGCACACAAGCACCTGCGCTGTCAATGCAGGGTTGTTTATCTTCATATTGAACTCGAACAACTGGTTCTGTGTAACGCCCGAAACACCCTTACGGGTGAGGTTCACGCCGTGACCCATGTCAAGAAGGTCATCGACACAAGGCACCTGCTTTACATGTGTCTCGTCATTCACAAAGTAAGGGTCGGCCTTGATTGCCGAAGATACCTGGTTAAAATCGTACCCTTCTTCAAGTTCAATATAAACCATACGGCGATGTATACCTGTACCGACAGGGATTGTCATTGACAGGGCAGCCTTCACGCCTTCAATAGCCTTGACTGCAACAGTATGCCCCATGCTCATGCCGGGCCCGAAGTTCGTATATGTTATACCTTTTGGAGCAATCGCCTCAAGAAGAGTGCGCACAACAGAGTCGCTTCCCGGGTCCCAGCCTGCCGATATGATTGAAACAGCATTGCCAGCCTCGGCGCTCTCGCTGAGCGAGCGGCGCAAGTCAAGAATCTTTGAATGTATATCGAAACTGTCGACAGTGTTTATACCCAGTGCAAGTATATCCTTTGCATACCTCTCCACGCTACGTGTAGGTGTTGAAAGTATTGCCACATCAACATCGCCCAGCTCACGAATATCCTTCACTACATTATACCCCTCAAGTTCTGCAGGCAGATTCTCGGCACCCGAACGGCGCACAACCCCTGCAACCTCAAAATCGGGTGCAGCATTAAGTGCCTGCAAAGTATATTTCCCAATGTTGCCATAACCGACTATGGCTGCTCTGATTTTTTTCATAATCATATTCTTTTAAGACAATGCGAAGATATATAAAATTGCATTTTCAAGCGCACACCGATGAGTTTTTTTTACCTATTTAAATAAAAAATAACAAGAGGGCGACCTTTGCCACCCTCTTGCTTTAGTAACTGTTCTCCCACTAATTACTCGTTGCCACGTGGACGACGTGGTTCGCGGTCGCGACGCGGACGACGCTCGCGCTCTTCATAGCCTTCGGGCTTCTCAAGGAGAACCTTGCGTGAGAGCTTGAATTTGCCGGTCTTGGGGTCAATCTCAACAAGTTTTACCTGAAGTTTGTCACCCTCATTGATACCGGTCTCTTCCATTGTCTCGAAACGTTTCCAGTCAATTTCCGATATGTGCAGCAGACCATCCTTGCCCGGCATGAACTCAACGAATGCACCATAAGGCATCACGCTACGCACTATACCCTCATAAACCTCGCCGGCCTCAGGGATTGCAACAATTGCACGAATCTTTGCAATAGCCTCGTTGATTGCATTGCCGTTGTTTGCTGCAATTTCGATGATACCCTCACCGTCAACCTCTTCAATAGAGATTGTTGCACCGGTCTCTTCCTGCATACCCTGGATAATCTTTCCGCCCGGGCCTATTACAGCACCGATGAACTCCTTAGGTATACGCATAGTCTCAATGCGTGGAGCATGAGGCTTGAGTTCTGCACGTGGTTCAGCAATGCACTCGGTAATCTTGCCGAGGATATGCATACGGCCCTCGCGTGCCTGATTAAGAGCCTTCTCAAGGATTTCGTATGAAAGGCCGTCAACCTTAATATCCATCTGTGTAGCAGTGATACCGTCAACAGTACCTGTTACCTTGAAGTCCATATCGCCCAAGTGATCCTCATCGCCAAGGATATCGCTAAGGACAGCATATTTCTCTTCACCGGCGTTCTTGATAAGACCCATTGCTATACCCGATACAGGCTTCTTTATCTTTACACCGGCATCCATGAGCGCAAGAGTACCTGCACACACAGTAGCCATTGAAGAAGAACCGTTTGACTCAAGAATATCCGAAACCACGCGCACGCAGTATGGATAATCGGAAGGAATCATGTTCTTCAAAGCACGGCAAGCAAGGTTACCGTGACCAATCTCACGACGGCCTACACCACGCTGCGGACGTGCCTCGCCTGTTGAGAATGGGGGAAAGTTATAGTGAAGCAAGAAACGCTCTGTTCCCTGGTTCATTACATCGTCAATAATCTTCTCGTCACGTTTTGTGCCAAGAGTAACGGTTGTCAAAGACTGTGTCTCGCCACGTGTGAACACTGCTGAACCGTGAGGGCCTGGAAGATAACCGGCCTCGCACCAGATTGGGCGGATTTCGGTTGTCTTGCGGCCATCGAGACGCTTACCCTCGTCGAGAATGCAACGGCGCATAGCCTCCTTCTCTACATCGTGGTAGTAGCGGTCGATAAGAGCACCCTTCTCTTCGAGTTCCTCCTCAGTGAACTGTGCCTTGAATTCCTCCTTGATAGCCTCGAAAGCCTCGCCACGACCATGTTTGTCGTTGTTGCCGCTTGCAGCAACAGCGTATGCCTTTGCATAGCAGGCCTCATGAACCTGAGCACGGAGTTCCTCGTCATTGACCTCGTGGCAATACTCGCGCTTAACGGTAGAGCCAACCTCTTCCATAAGTTCCATCTGAGCCTTGCAATGAACCTTTATAGCCTCATGAGCCACCTTCATGGCCTCAAGCAAGTCACTCTCGGATACCTCCTTCATTTCACCCTCGACCATCATGATATTGTCGTATGTGGCAGCAACCATGATGTCCATATCAGCCTCTTCAAGCTGTGCGAAAGTGGGGTTCACCACGAACTCGCCGCAGATGCGTGCAACGCGCACCTCAGAGATTGGGCCACCGAAAGGAATGTCTGAAACTGCGAGAGCCGCTGATGCAGCAAGACCAGCAAGAGCATCGGGCATATCAACGCCATCGGCCGAGAAGAGCACGATGTTCACATAAACCTCGGCATGGTAGTTATCGGGGAATAGAGGACGCAGAGCGCGGTCAACCAGACGGCATGTCAGAATCTCATAATCCGAAGCCTTACCCTCGCGCTTTGTGAAGCCACCCGGGAAACGGCCAAATGACGCATACTTCTCTTTGTACTCTACCTGTAAAGGCATAAAATCGGTTCCTGGCACAGCATCCTTAGCTGCACACACTGTGGCAAGCAACATCGTATTGCCCAAGCGCAACATGACAGAACCGTCGGCCTGCTTAGCCAACTTGCCTGTCTCAATGGTAATTACGCGGCCATCGGGCAGAGCCACATTTTTTGTAACAACATTCATCTTTATCTTCTTTTTTGGATAATTTTTATCTAATTCTCGCAAAGATATACATTTTTGCATACTTTAACCACCTTTACGTAAAAAAAAACGCAAAAACAGGCCGCATTCGCAGGAAAACATCAAAATTTTCATTTGCATTTCATCCGCTTGCACTATCTTTGCGCAGAAAAATTTTACTAACATGAGAATTACAGACACAAAATCACTCCTATCGGTTCTCTTCATGGCATTTGCCCTCATTTCCGTAACGGCATGCAGCAGCAAAGAAGAGAACGGCAACAAGGAAAATAGACCCGGCTTTACAATAAACGGAACAATAGAGAACGCCGAGGGAAGAGTCCTCTACTTTGCAAACGAATCGCTTCGCGGAACCATTATGCTCGATTCAGCCAAGATTGGCAAAGACGGCAAATTCGAGTTCAAGCAGCAGAAGCCCGAGACATACGAGTTCTACATTGTAGGATTTGAAAAAAGCATCCCTGTAGTCATTGCAGTAGACTCAACCGAGACAATCACCCTCACCGCCAACGCCAACGACCTGGCAGGCAGCTGCAAAATCGAAGGAAGCCACGAAAGCGAAAAGATAAAAGAACTTTCAGACCTCATCAAAGCCCTTGAAAAGCAAATTGCCGGCATGGAGCCCGATGCCACCTACCTTTCGCGCAAGGCAGCCCTCATCGATGAGTTCAAGGCCAACATTGCAAAGCAGTACATCATCGCTTCACCCGATAAAGCAAGCGCATACTTTGCACTTTGGCTGACAAGCAAAGGAGAGGCCATATTCAAGCCCTTGAGCAACCGAACCGACAGCAAATGCTTTGCAGCCGTAGCCACAAGCATGAAGCGTATGTTCTCCAAAGCACAGCGCACCGAGCACCTGTGCAACATTGCCGAGCAGGGCATGAAAAACACACGCCCCTTGAACGCCGACCAGATTGCCCGGTTCGAGTCAATGGCAAACACCGCAACCACAGACAACCTTTTCAACATCACCCTGCCCGACCGTTACGGAAACAAGCAGAGCCTGTCATCGCTCAAAGGCAAAGTGGTACTCCTTGACTTCACACTTTTCGAAGACACAAAGATAAAACTCCGCAACGTAGACCTTCGCGAACTCCATGACCGGTACAGCAAGAAAGGCCTTGAGATATTCCAGGTATCAATTGACCGCCGCGAGCACTTCTGGCAGCAGGAAGTCCTTGGCCTCCCATGGACCTGCGTACACGACAGCCGCGGCACTTCATCGCCATATTTGGCTACATTCAATGTATTGTCAATCCCCACGTTCTACCTGATAAACAAAGACGGAGAGATTGTAATGCGCGATGCCCAGATAGAGAATCTTGAGAAAGAAATCGAGAAACTCATCAAATAGCAGAACACCTTGCCAAACGGCAAAACAAGAAAACCTGCCAGTTTTACAAAATTGACAAAATTTCACTGTTTTAATTTGGTTTTTACTTAAAAAAGGCATACCTTTGCATCACATAAAGAGGGAAATTGGGTTCCAGCACTCGTGTTGGAATCCTTTGTTTTACTGTTATTAAAATAAGGAGAATCATGAGTTATATGTCAGAAGAAGGCTACAAGAAATTGCTGGCCGATTTAAAAGAACTTGAGGCAAAGCGCCCCGAAGTAGTGCGTCAGATTGCCGAGGCACGTGACAAGGGTGATTTGTCGGAGAATGCCGAATACGATGCAGCAAAGGAAGCACAGGGCCTGCTCGAAATGCGCATCAGCGAGTTGAAGATGGTTATTGCCGACGCAAAAATCATCGACACATCAAAACTGAACACCGACACAGTGCAAGTGCTCACCAAGGTAGGTCTCAAGAACACAAAGACCGGAGCAACAATGCAGTATTCCATTGTTCCCGAAAGCGAGGCAAACTTGCGCGAGGCAAAAATTTCAATCAACACCCCAATCGCAAAAGGCCTGCTTGGCAAGAAAGTTGGCGATGTTGCCGAGATTACAGTACCCCAAGGCAAGTTGTACCTTGAAATTACAAGCATTTCATTCTAAACAGCCATGGCAACAATATTCAGCAAGATAGTCGCAGGCGAGATTCCCAGTTACAAGGTAGCCGAAAACGAGCAGTTCTATGCATTCCTTGATATAAACCCACTTGCCAAAGGACACACGCTTGTTATTCCCAAGCGCGAGGTAGACTACTTTTTCGACCTCACCGACGAAGAGATTGGAGCAATGCAAGTGTTCGCCAAGAAGGTTGCCGAAGGCATCAAGCGCGCCTTCCCATGTATAAAGGTGGGCCAGGCAGTATTAGGGCTCGAAGTTCCACACGCCCACATACATTTGGTGCCGATGCAGAGCGAAAGAGACATGCTCTTCACCAACCCCAAGTTGAAGTTGACACCCGAAGAGTTTGCAGAAATTGCCTCAAAAATAAGAAGCGAGATTGCCTGACGGCAATCTCGTTCGCTTATGAGAGTGAGGGTGACCCAATTGGGTCACCCTCATCATCTATTTCAACATATAGCAGACAAGTTAGCTCATAGCACCCTCTCACTTGCCACTGTCTCGAACAAACCTGCTATTCACGTCATACAGCAGAGCATTGGCAACAGCTCGGGTAAGATAGGAATCATCAAAGGATGTATTCACAGACAAGCCGTCTGAATCCTTGAACACCCTAAAGACACCCTCATCCATCAGTATATCTTCTGAGTCTTCACCCTTCTCCACCATTACAAATGCATAATAAAGGTCTTTTATACCTTCCTCTGTTTTTGTTCCAGAAATAATCAAAGCCTCTTTTGTATATATACCACTACTTGTACCTACTGTATTGAAGAAAGCCGTGAATTTATCACCAGAACCTGAAATGAAAGCACCGGTTCCTGAATCATTTGAAGACCCTGAAACGGTATAAGAATCATAATCCAAAGTATTTTCTACAGTATTCTGATTTGAAAAACGAATACATCTTGATGTCACTTTAGTACCAGGCTCAAAGCCGCCTTCATCGTTAGCATAATCTTCGCAATATACAGTTACAAAAGGGTCTATCAAGAACGCACCTTCTACGATAGGAGGGTTAATACCTGCATAAATGGGAATATATTCACCCAGCTTATTGGCAATTGTATCAGGCACTACATCGTCGAAACGGGGGTCTTCGGTATCCCAAGGATTAATATAGCCACTCAGTTCAATAATCTTGTTATCTTGCACCTCATACTCAAGTACCAACTGCTTGCCCGATTTACATACCGCATCGGTAGCCAATGTCATTTCATATTCATCACCGTCCATAGTAACAGTCATAAAGTGTTGGTCTGCCGGAATTGTTTGAGGAACAATTATTGCATGGAATGCATTCGTGGATTCCTCACCCATAACTACGGAGCCAGGATCTCCAAAAGGCTCATAAGTATTAGCATTAATATCAGCATGGCAATTTACCATAACTTTTTCAAGTCTGACGCTGATATTCCTTGCAGCTAGATTGTCGCCATGGAACTTAACCACTATATTGCTTAATCTATGGCTGAACTCAAGATTGACATAATCATCGGCTGTTGGTGGATTGTATGCTGTACAAAGGTCACTATTTGTATAGTCAATGTGTTCGGATTGGTTACTGCTTACAGCAAACTCAAATATATCTTTGACATCTACACCGTATGGATAGACTGCATAATATGCAAGTCCTTCTGTATTATCCTCGCGAATAGTTATCGGGGTACCAGAAATAAAAGAACCGCCTTTATATTCATATCTCACATTATCGGCATAATTCCCATAAGGTTCTAATCTTATATTGGAAGATGGCGACACTGCGAATATACTGATTGCGTCAGTTTCCTCGAATGCAGTCTCAGTTGCACGCGAAACAGGTTTCATACTTCCTCTGAAATTGACCACCTTGTCAACAGAAACAACAGTCTCAGATTCCTCCTCGTTATTACAAGCAACAAAACCCAAAACCATTATTAAAAATGGCAACAAATTAAACTTTCTCATAATTTTTACTTTTAATATGTTAATTAATAGTTAAAAGCATCCAGAAACACTTTTTCCGTAAACTTGTTCGACTTTACTATATATATTGCTTTCAAGAGTTATACTCAGAGTAACACCACTGCTCATGATACAAAAATACGCCACATCTCTTAACATAACTTAAACCTTCCGTACATAAAATACCGCATTTTTATTGAATAAACCTCACACCGCAGTCCATTTCCTTTGCACAGATTAATTGATATAAATGCAGGCTATCGCAGTTTTCTGTGGATATTTAGAAGATACTTGAATCCGAAAATTTTCCGCA
>JAZNDZ010000121.1:0-33962 GCA_045588345.1 Bacteroidaceae bacterium | reverse complement strand
AATAATCTTGAAACCCTCGGGAGCCGCAGCCACCCAAGCCTCGGTAAGTTTGATGCGCTCCTCCTCGGTGAGCATATAGCCCTCGCCCGATGAACCGTTGTTGAATACACCTTTCATACCATTCTTTGCAAGCATCTGTGCATATGCAGGGATTGGTTCATAGTTTACCTCGCCGTTCTCCTAGAAAGGGGTAAACGGAGCGTCGATAAGTCCGATAATCTTTTCCATAATAAATATTAGTTAGTTATAAGTTATTTGTAATATGTTTTGTTTTTAATTATAATATGAGTCCGGTATAACATTTTATTAGTATGCTTGTTATCTCGACCAAACCTTAATGAAAAAATCAAAAGAGGTTTTCGATGAGCGCAGCGAGCTAACGTATGTGAGAGATCTCTTAATTGCAATGTTTTTTTTGAGATCCCTCGTCGCTACGCTCTGTCGGGATGACATATTTGCTATTTGGTTAAGTTTATATTAAACTTGTGTTGTTATTATACAATTTACAAAAAAAAGAAAAATAATCCGAAAGCGCAAGAGAGGAGGGAATTTTGTTAACGTTTAATGTGGAATGAGATTATTCAAGGAGGCGCGTTAATGGCTTCGGGGTCTACAGGGGCATTAAGGTCATTAGGGGCGCGCGTTCCCTAAAGCCCCTAAAGACTTTAAGGCCCCAAAAGACCTTATGAAACGGTGCCCTCCCTTACTCAATAAAAAAAATACATTTTTTTGCTTTTATTTGATAAATAAACATTATCTTTGAAAATGGTGCGGTCAAGAGTGCTGATTTACGTGAAAACACTATAATTAACCTTTATAAAACAAATTAAAATGAAACCTACACTTTTTGTATTGGCTGCAGGTATGGGCAGCCGTTATGGCGGTTTGAAACAGTTGGATGGTCTGGGCCCGAATGGCGAGACAATCATGGACTATTCTATCTATGATGCAATCCGCGGTGGCTTCGGCAAGCTGGTATTCGTTATCCGCAAGGACTTTGAGCAGGATTTCCGCGACAAGGTATTGAGCAAGTACGAGGGTCACATCCCGACAGAGTTGGTATTCCAGGCTATCGACAACCTTCCCGAGGGCTTTACAGTACCCGAGGAGCGCACCAAGCCATGGGGCACAAACCATGCAGTGCTTATGGGCAAGGATGCCATTAAAGAACCATTTGCAGTTATCAACGCCGATGACTTCTACGGTCGCGACGCATTTGCCGTAATGGGCAAGTGGCTCAGCGAGCTCCCCGAAGGCAGCGAGGGCAAATACTCAATGGTCGGTTTCCGCATCTGCAATACACTCAGCGAGAACGGCAGTGTAGCACGCGGTATTTGCGAGAAGAACGAGCAGAACATGCTTACAGGTGTTGTCGAGCGCACAGAGATTATGCGCGTTGACGGCCCAATCTGCTACAAGGACGAAGAGGGTGCATGGCAGCCCGTTGGTGAGGAAACTCCGGTTTCAATGAACTTCTGGGGCTTCACTCCCGACTATTTCAAACACTCCGAAGAGCAGTTCATCGATTTCCTCAAGGAGAACATCTCAAAGCCAAAGGCGGAATATTTCATTCCATTAGTAGTGAACAACCTCACAACAACAGACAGGGCTACATGCGAAGTTCTTGACACAACAGCAAAGTGGTTCGGTGTCACCTATGCAGCCGACCGCCCTGCAACAGTAGAAAAGATTCAGTCACTTGTTGACGCAGGCGAATATCCCGCAAAGCTGTTCTGATAGAAAACAGCCCAAACAAAAAAAAATCGTGCACCGAGTGCACGATTTTTTTTGTTTACCTACTTATTATATAATTGTACGCGCGCGCATGACATAGAAATCCTTTTGTTAATTAAATTAACACTGAGAAAAGAAGCGCCACTATCCGATTTATAGGCAAAACAGAAAAAGCGCTGACATTTTGTCAAAACCAGCAAAAAAGCCTATCAAAGTTGATTTAAAGTGCCTTTTTTCACAAAAAGTAAAAAAATGAGAAGAAATTCCGCCGCTTAATTAACAATTGTATTGCAAAAAAACAGAAACGCCGTTATTGCGAAATAGTCAAAAAGAGAGTAAAAAACACCGTTTTGATAAAAAAAACACATATCTGTTGAAAAAAAGTGCTTAACTTATTTTAATTTTTATATCAAATGTTGTATCTTCGCGCCATTACTTTCCCGTATCATATACGGAAAAAGGAGATAAATACAACCTAAATACTTAATTATTATTAACTTAAATTTCATTATTATGAAAAGAGTGCTATTTCTATTGACCTTTATCTGTTTAGGTATTGGTACAATAGCAGCGCAAAGCGCCAAGGTGACCGGTAGGGTTACGGACACAGAAGGCGAAGCTGTTATTGGAGCCTCTGTGTATGTAATTGGTACCAGCTTGGGTGCCAACACAGACATTGAGGGTAATTTTACAATTGAAAATGTACCAAGCAGCGCAACTACACTCCGCGTTTCATACGTAGGTATGACAACACAGGAAGTGCATATTCTCAAAGGAAAACCTATGAAGGTTGTCCTTGTTGAGGACGGTGTTGCACTTGACGAAGTCATGGTCGTGGCTTACGGTACAGCAAAAAAATCGGCCTTTACAGGTTCTGCTTCTGTTGTAAAGTCAGAGACTATTGAGAAGCGCCAGGTTTCTAACGTGACAAACGCGCTTTCAGGTACCATCGCCGGTGTTCAGACCCAAAGTTCTAACGGCCAGCCGGGTGAAAGTTCTTCTGTACGCATCCGTGGTATCGGTTCACTCTACGCAAGCAACACACCTCTTTACGTTGTTGACGGAATTCCTTTTGACGGCGACATCTCATCTATCAACACTGCAGACATCGAGAACATGTCAGTACTTAAAGATGCTGCAGCTGCAGCACTTTACGGTGCGCGTGGTGCAAACGGTGTCATCATGGTTACAACAAAAAAAGGAAAGAATGGTGCAGCAAATGTTTCACTTGATGCACGTTGGGGTATCAATGAGCGTCAGATTGGCAAGTACGATGTATTGGGTTCTACAAACAAGTACATGGAGACCCTTTATCAGGCTTACCGCAACGCAGCTCTTTACAACCTCAATCACGATGCTGCAAGAGCACACGCATACGCAAACAACAACCTGTTCCCTGCTTTAGGTTACCAGATTTACACCCTCAATGGTGCAGAGGGCCTCATCGCCCCCAACGGTTTGGTTGACCCACGTGCCACACTCGGTTATAGCGACGGCACATATTTCTTTACACCTGACAACTGGACCGATGGTACAATCGACAACCAGATGCGTCAGGAGTACAACCTTTCTGTTTCAGGTGGAACAGACAAAATCAACTACTTCTTCTCCGCTGGTTATCTTGAGGATGGCGGTGTTATCGAGAACTCTGGTTTCGACCGTCTTACTACACGTTTGAGCGTTGACTATCAGGCAAAGAAATGGTTGAAAGTCGGTGCAAACGTTTCATACACAAACAGCGAGAGCCGCTACCCGGGTGAGCAGACAACAACAAACAGTTCAGGTAACGCATTCTTGCTTGCAAACATGATTGCTCCTGTATATCCCATGTACGTCCGCGATGCAAACGGCACAATAATGGTGGATGCACAAACCGGCCGCAACATCTATGACTACGGTAACGGACAGACCGGCAACACACGTAACTGGATGTCAATGTCAAACCCGATGAGCGACCTTCTCTACAACACAGAAGAGTACCTTATGGACATCTTCAACGGCAAATGGTATGCCGAACTCACTCCATTTAAAGGTTTCAAGCTCACAGCATCTTTGGGTACATACATCGACAACACACGCTACCATAGCATTGGTAACAACAAATATGGCCAGAGCGCAAGTTATGGCGGTACAGTAACACAGGATTACACACGTACACAGGCCATCAACCAGCAGTACCTCGCCAACTATGAGTTCAGCCTTGGCAAGAACAATTTTGAACTTTTGGCAGGTTACGAGGCATACGACCTCCGCGGTGAGAACTCTTGGGCAACAGGTCAGAACTACTACAAGGACGGCGACTGGACAGTAAACAATACCATTGACCAGAAACGTGGTGGCGGTTCTGCATACGAATACTCTACACGCGGTATCTTTGGCCGTATCAACTGGAACTGGGACGAGAAGTACTACGTAAGCGGTTCTTACCGTCGCGATGCATCTTCACGTTTCCACCCGGACAACCGTTGGGGTGACTTCTTCTCAGCATCAGCAGCTTGGGTTATCAGCAAGGAGGATTTCATGAAAGAAGCCAATTGGATTGATATCCTCAAGCTCAAGGCTTCATTCGGTCAGCAAGGTAACGACAACATCGGTAACTACTATGCTTACCTTGACCAGTACACAGTAACAGGTGCCGACGGTTCATTCTCTGACGGTCTTCTCGCTTACAAGGGTAACAAGGAGATAACCTGGGAAAAGAGCAACTCATTCAACATTGGTGCCGACTTCTCAATCTTCAAGGGTAAACTTGAAGGTACAGTTGAATACTTCAGCCGTAAGACAAGCGACATGCTTTACAACAAACCTGTAGCAAACTCAAACGGTTACGGTAGCATCCCAATGAACATCGGTTCTATGAGCAACACCGGTCTTGAAATCGAACTTAACGCAAACATTATCGAGCGCAGGAACTTCAAGTGGAGCGTATTCGCAAACGCAACATTCGTTAAGAACGAAATCAACGAACTCCACCCCGAACTTAAAGGCAAGTACATCAGCGGTTCATCTATCCTCCGCGAGGGCGATTCAATGTACCAGCTCTACCTTGTCAATTACAAGGGCGTTGACCCCAACACAGGTCTTGCACTCTACGAAGCTAAATATACTGCTGACGAGTGGTTCAAGAAGACAATGTCTGCCGAGGATTACAAAGCTTTTACAGCAGAAGAGAACAAAGAGGCTTACGACGCAGCTGTTGCAAAATATGACAAGAACCCAGAGTCTTACGTAACAAGCGACTGGAACATTGCATACGATACCGGTCGTGAGGCTACAGGTGACCTTATGCCCGATGTATATGGTGGTTTCGGTACATCTATTGAATTCTACGGCTTTGATTTCGGCATTCAGTTCTCTTACCAGCTTGGCGGTAAAATCTGGGACTACACATACCAGGATTTGATGCACAGTGGTACGATTGCTGATGTTGGTAGCAACTGGCACAAGGATATCGCCAAGGCATGGACTCCAGAGAACCCGAACACCGATGTTCCACGTTTGAACACACAGGACAAGTTCGCTAACTCAAGCTCTGACCGTTGGTTGATTTCTTCAAACTACCTTTCAATAAACAATATTACACTTGGTTACACACTTCCCAAGAGATTGACACGCTCACTCGGCCTGAACTCTGTACGCATTTACGGTGCTGCCGACAATGTTGCACTCTTCTGCGCACGCAAGGGTATGGACCCACGCCAGAGCTATACAATGAGTACCACAGCGACCTATGGTGCATTGCGCACAATCTCAGGTGGTATCAAGGTAACATTCTAATAATTTAAATTGAGACCAAAATGAAAAATTATAAATTCAAATTAATCGCATCGGCATTTGCAGCCCTCGCACTTGTTGGCTGTAACGACCTTGATACAGAGCCCCTTGGTTCTACTATCACTGCCGACCAGAAGGAGGCTACGGTTAAGGCAAACCCCGAGAGAATCAAAGCGAGTGTTGCCGCTATGCCTTCGTTGTTCTACGACTTCGGTAAAGTCTTGGGCGAAAGTTACCACAGCGACTTTGCTTACCCGGCAATCATGATGTGGAGCGACTCACGCGGTACTGACATGGTTTCACCCGTAACTGGTTACAACTGGTTCAGCAGTGCGGTAGAGTACACCGACATTCAACCTACAGGCGTTGGTACAAACCTCTTCTGGAGAACTATGTACAAGCAGCTTTATGCAGTCAATGCTGTAACTAAGATGATTTCTCCCGACACAGAGGATGATAACCTGAAGTTCTATCTTGCACAGGCGTATGCAATCCGTGCATTTGATTACTTTACACTTGCACAGTTCTACCAGCACACATATGTTGGCAATGAGGACAAGCCTTGCGTTCCTATTATCACAGAGAATAACCAGGACGAGGCCGGTGCTAACGGTTGCGCACGCTCAACTGTTGCCGAGGTTTATGCACAGATTATGGAAGACCTTGACGCAGCCATTGAGTTGCTCTCAAACACAGAAACAACACGTGAGGACAAGCGTTATGTAAGCCTTGAAGTTGCATACGGTATCCGCGCACGCGTCAACCTTGTAATGAACAAGTGGGCAGAAGCAGCCAGCGATGCAGAGAATGCATTGAAGGGCGATGCAGTTCCCTACTCTATCGATGAGGTAAGCAAGCCTGGTTTCAGCGAAATTGAGGATGCTTCATGGATGTGGGGTTGCCTTGTTGCCGAGACAGACAGAACCGTAACATCAGGTATCTGTAATTTCCCTTCACACATGGGTTCACTCAACTACGGTTATGCATCAGTAGGTGCATGGCGCTACATCAACAAAGCACTTTACAACTCAATCGCTGATACAGACGTACGCAAGGGCTGGTGGCTTGATGCAAATGCAAAGTCTCCACACCTCAATGCAGAACAGGCTGCCTATGCAGCTGAGGCTGGTTGCCCTCCTTACACACAGATGAAGTTCGGTTGCTACAATGATGAGGTGTACACATCTACCAATGCAAATGACATTCCGCTCATGCGTGTTGAGGAGATGTACCTTATCCTTGCCGAAGCACAGGCCATGGCAGGTGACCCTGCAGCCGGTGCTGCAACACTTGAGAACTTTGTAAAGACCTATCGCGACCCTGCATACACATGTACTGCGTCTGAAGCACGCGGTGTTCAGAATGCAGCATGGCAACAGCGTCGTATTGAGCTTTGGGGTGAGGGCTTCTCTTACACCGACCTCATGCGTTTGAAAAAGAACATCGACCGTCGTGGTGCCGGTTATGAAGAGAATGTTGTATTCAATCTTTCTGCAATTGAAGGCGAAGCCGGTTACGATGCACGTATCTTCCCTATCCCTCAAAGCGAGATTGAAGCAAACCTGTTGATTACAGAGAACAATCCGATATCTGAACAGGTAATGCCGGTAGAGGATATTGCAGAGTAATAATCAAACCAGTATCTTTCCTGCCGAGGCAGGAAAGATACCGGAACTTTTTAATAAAATAAAAAGAAAGAATTATGAAATTATTTAAATCATTATTATTGGTCGCTGCAATAGCAGGCCTCTTCACTTCATGTAGCGATGAGGGCTATTGGGATGCATACAACACCAAGAGTACAACTACATACTCTTTCATGCAGAAGAGCAACAACTTCAACTTGGGTGCAACAGACACACTGCCCGACATCAAGGTTACCGTTAACCGAAATACAAACAGAGGCAACGTAACACTTCCCTTGAATGTAAAGTTCAACAGCAACATCATGTCTGTAGATTCTACCAACATCATGCCTAAAGATACAGCAGACATCACATCTCAAGATAATGTCGTTGTTATATTTAATGAGGGAGAATACACTGCAGACCTCATTATAAATGTTGATGAAGCCAGAATTCAGAAGGGTTTCAACTACGAGGCAAAAGTTTCATTCCTTGTAGACTCTTTGAACTTCTTTGAGCACAACTACTCTATCAGTGGAAATAATAGTTTTACCTTGACATTTGTACAGAATTATACTTGGATTCCCGTAGGAAATGTCAAATATACTGAAGCCTTGGTAAGCGCATTCTACGGTGTTCAGAACTTGACATATTCAGTTCCTGCAGAACAGGCAAAAGAGAACCCTCAATATATCCGTTTGATTGACCCATACGGAAAGGCATGGCCATATAATCCAAACTTCAGTGCTGTTGACAACCAGAAACACTATATGACATTCAACTGCGCGGCGGATGGTGTTTATATGGACGGCATCCACTACAGCGGTATAGAAATGAGTGATGGTGAGTTGAGATTCATGTCTATGGCATACTACTACATGCAGAACGGTAAGTCATATGAGGAGGTAAAGGCTGCTGGTTACTGCGGTACACTCAGCGAGGACCTTGTAATCACATTCCCTGCTGGCACAATGCTGATTAGCGAGGCCAACTACAATGGCGGTGCATGGTACCAGTCTAATAAGACCGGTGAGTTTGCTGTTGACCTCAGCACAGCCGAGCTCCTTGAATAATAAGGAAAAGCAATAATTGCATTAATGTGGGTGACCCAAAAGTGAAATGGGTCACCGACGTTTGTTGGGAGGTTGGATAAAAAGAGCTATTTTTAGGCTTGCGAAGCCCGAAAAAACGCAGTTAACTAAGCGTAAATGAGTATTTTTCGGGCAAGCGTAACAACAAAAGAGCCTTTTTAGTCAGCCTCATTTTTTATACAGAAAAACAAACATTAGAGCGACTTCTGCAACTTCTACGAACCGCAAGAACAATATTTCCAATAATTCTGCCATTTTTACGCAAGTTCTTTGTATCTTCGCACAGTAAAATGCACGAGTGTGCAATACCAAATACTGATACTGAATAGAACTACGATATGACAGACGTAATAAGTGTAGCGAAAAAATGCTTTCAGGACGAGGCTGAGGCAATACTGAATCTTATCCCGAAACTCGACGATAACTTCACAAAGGCTGTAGAACTTATAATAGAGAGCAAAGGAAGACTCATTGTTACAGGTGTAGGAAAATCGGGGCACATAGGGGCCAAGATTGCCTCTACAATGGCAAGTACAGGAACACCCGCATTCTTCGTGAACCCGCTTGATGCGTTCCATGGGGACCTTGGCATGATTTGCGAGGGTGACGTGGTGATGGCGATTTCAAACTCCGGGCAAACCGATGAACTGTTGCGTTTCATACCTATGCTTGCCGACAGAAAGATTCCTATCATATCAATGTCGGGCAACCCGCAGTCACTGTTGGCAAAATATTCCGACTGTCACCTTGACATATCGGTGGAGAAGGAGGCATGCCCGCTGAACCTTGCCCCCACATCATCGACAACAGCCACACTGGCTATGGGCGACGCTGTTGCATGCGCTCTGATGACTGTACGCAACTTCAAGGCTAAGGACTTTGCCAAGTTCCACCCGGGCGGTTCGCTCGGACGCCGTCTGCTTGCAAAGGTCAAAGATTACATGATAAGCGAGAACCTGCCCATTGTAACACGTGAGTCAAAAATCAGCGACACACTGTTGCAGATAAGCAGAACAAAGATGGGTATTGCTGTTGTTCTTGAAGAGGGAAAGATTCTTGGAGCTGTTACCGACGGTGATATACGCCGCACCATGCAACGTGACCAGGACCGCTTCTTTGAACTGACAGTAAAGGACCTCATGAACAGCAACCCCAAAACAATTAAAGAGGATGCGAAACTATCGCAGGCCGAGAAACTGATGCGCCAATACAACATCAATTCACTGATTGTTGTGGATGATGAGGGCAACCTTGTTGGTGTAATAGATGCATTCAGTTGTTTTTGATACTGCAACGTGCATTTTCAATTTCACCTTTAAGAAACTGTTTGAATTTATAATGAATGAGGACTGTAGCATTTGTACCGATAAGGCTCAACAGCAAACGTGTTGTGGGCAAAAACCTTAAGCCTCTTGGAGGCAAGCCCCTGATGTGGTATATCCTTGAGACCCTTGTCAAGGTAGAGAACATTGACGAGGTATATGTATATTGCAGCAGCGAAGAGATTATTCCCCACCTGCCGCAGGGAGTAAAGTTCCTGAAACGCAGCGAATGGCTCGACCGCGACGAAACGCTTGGCGAGGATATTTACGATGCATTCACAAAAGAGGTGGATGCCGACATCTACATGCTTGCGCACACCACCTCGCCATTCATAAAGGCAGAGACCATTTGCACCGCAATGGAAAAGGTCATATCAGGGCAGCACGATTCGGCTTTCAGCGCACAGAAGATACAGACCTTCACATGGTACAAAGGGCAACCGCTAAACTACGACCTGAAAAAGATTCCCCAAACACAGAAGATTGAACCTGTATTTGTCGAGACAAGCGCATTCTACATTTTCCGCAAGGAGTTATGGACCGTAGAACACCAGCGCGTAGGCTTCAACCCCTACATGGCAATCATTGACCCCATCGAAGGCATTGACATAGACTACCCCGAGGATTTTGAATTTGCCGAAAAGGTGATAAACCTGTAAATGGAACATCCATGAAGATTATCACTACACAAGAACTCAAACATATACAGATTGAAATTCTCAACGACATTGTACAATTCTGCGAAGAGAACGGACTAAGGTATTTCCTGGCATACGGAACTCTGTTGGGAGCATTAAGACACAAGGGGTATATCCCTTGGGACGATGACATAGACATACACATGCCTCGCCCGGATTATGAACGGTTCCTGCAACTTTACAACAAACACAGCAGCGACTACCAAGCCGTCACCCACGATATTGAGCGGAGTTACCACGTACCTTTTGCGAAAGTATACCGCAAGGGTACCATAGTAAACGAATTCTTTTACAAGCAGAGTGTCTTTGGCGTGTACGTTGACATATTCCCGCTTGACGGCATAAAGCACAAGTGGCAGGCATTCTTGTGCGGTCAGTGCATAAAGTTCATGTACATAAAGACATTCATTTTCTGCAAGCAGCAGAGCCTTGCCCGCAAATTGAGGATTGCAGTGACAAAAGCCATTCTGTTGCCATTCACAGAACATTTCATACTGAGTATAATCAAAAAGACTTCAACCAAATACAAGTTCGGGGAGTGTGACAAGGTTTGCAGTTTCGGGTCAAGGACCGCTTTGAGAGAGATTCTTCCCGCCGGAGTCTTCAACAAGCACATCTTGCTCACGTTCGAGGGCCGCGAATACCGTGCACCGGAAGGATACGATACATACCTGGCACAGAAATACGGCGACTACATGACACTGCCGCCGGTAGAAAAACAGGTATCGACACACGATTCGCAGGCATACTGGACCGAACAATAGCGAGATGAACACGTTTACATAAAAATACAACTATGGAGCAAGAAGAGAAGAAAGCATGCTGCTGCCAAAACAGCAATTCAGGCAGAATGGGTTTTGCAGTGATGATTGGCCTTATTGTTTTAGGTATTTTCATCTCTAAAGGACTTAAAACCATTGCCTATAAAGACCAGTTCGTAACCGTCAAAGGACTTGCCGAACGCGAAGTAATGGCAAACAAGGTCATCTGGCCTATACCCTACTACTGCGTGAGCAACGACGTACAGGCGCTTTATAAAGACCTTGAGAAAAGCAGTGCTGCAATTATATCCTTCCTTAAGGAGAACGGCATTGCCGATGAAGAAATAATCCAGTCTACCCCTAACGTGACCGACCGGTTGGCACAGAGTTACACCCCTGAGAACCTGAAATACCGCTACCAGGGCAGGGATGTCATAACCGTATCATCGAACCAAGTGGAGAAGGTTATAGGGCTGATAAAAGAGCAGATAGTGCTTATGAAACAAGGCATCAACATAGGCAGCGAATACGGGTATGGCAGTGAGGCCTCTTTTGAATACACAGAACTCAACAGAATAAAGCCCGAAATGATTGAAGAAGCAACACGCAATGCCAGGGCTGTTGCACAAAAGTTTGCCGAAGATTCTGAAAGTGAACTTGGCGGTATAAGAAATGCCAACCAGGGACAATTCAGCATAAGCAGCGACGAGACCACACCACATATAAAGAACATACGTGTGGTCACAACCATAGACTATATACTAAAGAACTGAGAACCATTGAAGATGACCAAAAAGTGTTTTTTTGCGTTACGCTTGCCTTAAAAATTCTCATTTACGTCAGTAAACTTTGGGAACATTTATGTTCCCAAAGGAGTGTGCTTTAGCACTACTGATGTGACCGAATGATATTGCACGGCAATTCATGAGCAAAGCATCATGCGACTGGTGAACTCTGTGCCGGGGCTTTTCGTTCTTTTGGCCGCCAAAAGAACATGATAGAACGACTACAAGAGGAATACAAGATAACTGATTAAGGGTAAAATTAACCTCAGAATAAGATATTCCAGATAGAAAATAATCGTACAAGTAAAATATTACCCACACCTTTTTTCTACTGAACCTAAAAAAATGTAGTTCAAGGCCTGCGTAGCCTGAAAAACCGGAGTTTACTAAGTGTAAATGAGGATTTTGAAGGCAAGTGTAACGCAGAAAGTTTGTGTAAACGAGTTAAACACAAAGTTTACTTTGTTATTTTACAACGAGTGAGGCAAAACTTGGGAACCAAATACACTTTTTAGTCATCTTTTTTGTTTGTATACAATGCAACCCAAACATTTGGTCTTATCTTTTGATTCAATAAGAATAGATTATAAAATATACCCGGATTATAAAATATAATTATTTTTTTTGAAATATTGACAAACTGCACTAATTTTGCATTAATACAATAATAATTGCTATATAAATGTTTAACACTTGAAAATATTTTTTTTACGAACCAGACAGTGAATAATTTCTTTATGAGAATATGCCATAGTGGATGTATTCTCAAAAGAAGAACGTAAATAGAATAATATCACAGGAGTATTTTATGGAAATATAATTTGTAATTCCTGTAATATTTAGATTTTTGCTTCTTATTCTCACATACCGAAACCGCCAATTTCACACCGAGAATAAGCAAAGTGAGAATCTGCGTCCAACGTTGGGCGTAGATTGTCCGTGCTTATCGGGTGGAGGGTTACTTGGCGGTACCTGGTATGTTGATAGGCAATATGTGGACAATTTACGTCCTTCTTGTTTTCTTACATACCTAAACCGCCAATTATTTAACACCAAGATTTTTTATGAGAAGAATATGTCTTTCACTCGTAATGCTATGCTTATTAACACAAGTATATGCAGACATTATACAAATTTCAACGACATTGCCACAGAATGGAAAACCAGAGTACCTTTATTCTATGAAGAACGAAAGTGGCTATTATGCAAGTTCTACAACCTCTCCCGTCAATGATGGGGATGCTGAAATTGGGCTATTTGCCTTCTATCCAGTTGATGGCATTGAAAATGCATTTTATATTTATAGTTATAATGCAGAAAAATGGCTTGCTTATGAAAAAGCTGCGAGTTATAGCAATGGCAAAGGATTCGTAAAACTCAGTGACACTCAAGTTGCCGATTCTTACTTCAGACTTAATAACTATGCAGAAGATAATTATGATATATCTCCTTATACAACAGAAGGAAATGCTGCGGAAATATATCTTAACTGGTATAACGGATGTGCGGATAATATCGGAATTTCACTTGGCCTTTGGGAAAACAGCGGAAATGACGATGTAGGCAGTGCCTTTACTTTCAATGAATATAATTTTACATATAAGGCTCCTGAATGGAATGATTATCCGATATTCTTTACTAATGCCGTAGGCCGTTGGAGTACGGGAGAGGATACCAGTGACCGGTCATGGATTTCATTTTATGGGAATAGTACTTTCTCTCTAAAAGCCACTGTTGAGGTTGATGCTCATGCAACCTTATCATTCTATAAAGAATCTTATAATGATGGAGAGAGAATTGAATTATATATAGATGGCATTAAAGTCCGGGATACCGGTGAAAGTCATCGTAGTCGTCATGGTGTAAAAGTTTTTGAGGAATTATCTCCCGGTTTTCACGAAATTGAGTGGCGAGTAAATAACTGTGCATCAGGTTTCTACATTTATGACATTGGGGTAGAGCAAACTCCATGTTTTGAGGTGAATCTTGCAGAGCCCGGTAGTCTGGGTACTGAGATTCTTTATAATGTAGATCATTTAAAGGATGTCCGTCGCATAAAGATTAAAGGCAGAATGAATGATGACGATTGGGCAAAGGTTAAAATGTTGGAGAATTTGTATTTCATAGATTTGAGTGAGGCTGAGATTGATGAAATACCGGATAGAACATTCTATAATTATTCTGGCAATGAATTTCCTTTTTTGCATAGGGTTATTTTGCCTGAAGGATTAGAAAAAATAGGCGATTATGCGTTCGAAGGATCATATATAAGTCAAATAAATTTCCCTTCAACGCTAAAAAGTATTGGCACTAATGCTTTTGCATATTCAAAACTGTTGAATGCTCAAATGAATGACAGCATTACATTTATTGGTGATTATGCTTTTGAAAGATGTATGTACTTAACTGATGTTCATTATCCGGAGGCTATTACTTGGATCCCAAGATTTTGTTTTGCAGAATGTGGCTACATTGTCAACTTTGATATGCATGAGAATATCTATGATATATATGATTATGCATTTAAAAACAATTCCAGATGTGTTCATAGAGTACCGAAAAACCTTCGGAATGTATTTAGTTATGCATTCTCAGGTACTGCAATTGATTCTTTAAAACTACCGGAAAACACATTTGTAGGTGAAAATGCTTTTGGTAATTGTTCTTGGCTTGAATATGCTGAATTCCCGACATCATATCATTCTGTAGAATCTACTTCACCTATTTATTGTTGTCCAAATCTTAAGACTCTTGTCCTTAAGTCACCTACAGTTGTTGTCGGTAACCGTAAATCGGAGTTTCTCCGTGATTGCCCGGCTGATGTTGTAATAAAGGTTCCAGCGTTTCTTGTAAATTCATATAAACTCGATGAGTATTGGTATAACTATAAGATAGAGGGATTCAATACGGGTGATATAAAGGACTGGACACTCAATAGCAACCTTATAATGAATGTGCGTGAGCGTTTTGAGGGTAAGCCTAACTTGACGATAAACCACTGCGGTTCAATTAAACTTAACGGTGATGTCGCACAGGTGTTCGATTCCTTACACACGGCATCGTACAATTATTATAGTGGCACAAGCAGCGATGCATTTGCACGTGTACTTGTAAACAATGATGTAACAACAATTGAAGGGGAGTACAAGCACAGTTATTATGTTAAAGGCAAATACTGGTTCTTTGTCTCTTTGCCTTTTGACTTTAAGGTAAGCGAGGTTAAGACGAATGTTCAGAATGCAAAATTTGTGTTCCGATACTATGACGGCGCAGCGCGTGCTGCAAACGGTGCTTCGGGCAACTGGAGAAACTATGCCGATGATGCTGTAATAACAGCAGGAACTGGCTTTATTGTACAGGCAAGTGACGATTGCTGGCTCACATTCACTGCGCTTGAAAATGAAAGCAAACAAAATGTGGTTTCAAATGAGGAGTTTGTAAAATCACTTGCAGCAAACCCCAGCGAGAAGGCTTCAAATGCAGGTTGGAACCTTGTAGGCAATCCATGGCAATGCTGGTACAATATCCATGCTCTCAATTTCACGGCACCTATAACCACGTATGATGTTTACAACAAGAAGTATAATGCATACTCAATAATTGATGATGACTATGCCATTGAGCCTAACGAGGCATTCTTTGTGCAATGTCCCGGAAATATAAACAGCATATCGTTCCCTGAAACAGGCCGTCAGCTCACAAACGAGATTGTCAATCAGCAGAGTGCGCCGTCACGCAATGTTTCTGCAAGAGACCGCCAGCTGGTAGATATCCTTCTGTCATGCGGCGATATCAATGACCGTACCCGTGTTGTTTTCAATGATGCGGCATCCATGGAGTATGAGACTGCATGCGATGCAAGCAAGTTCTTTGCAACCGAGGGCGAATGTCCGCAACTTTATTCTATCGGTGGCGACGGCACGGAGTACGCTATAAACGAGCGTCTTTATGATAATGGCAATGTTCAGTTGGGTGTAATGTTTGCAAAGGGAGGAACATATACATTCTCATTGTCACGTTGTGATGCAAAAGAGGTTGTATTGTTTGATAAAGTTACTGGTGTTTCACACAATTTTGCCGATGGTGACTATACGTTCACGGCTGAGGCAGGGAAATTTACCGGTCGTTTTATGCTTGGTGTTACAAAGGCTCCGGAAACAACATCCGTAGCAGAACTTGAGTCTGCAGGAATAACCGTTGCAACTGTTGACGGTGCTATTGAGGTGAGCGGTGCTGCAGGTTCCGTAACTGTTGTGGCTGCCGATGGTCGTATTGTCGCTGAATTCATCGGTGAACGTACTGTCTCTGTCGCTCCCGGTGTGTACATAGTACGCACTGATGTTGGTGCTGTAAAGGTTGTTGTAAAGAAATAATGTTTGTGCTATGAAACGGATAAGATATTTGTCTCTCCTTGTAATGCTGCTGTGCAGCATTACAACATGGGGACAAGATGATTTCAACCCTGTTGACCCTCCTGAGCCCGGTATGGCACCGCGTAAACTTGTTCTGAAAGTAGAACCGGCTGAAGGAGGTTCGGTGTACGGCGCAGGACGTTATGTCCCGGAAACAACAGTCGGACTTCGCGTATCGGCGGCAACAGGCTATGTGTTCGATAAATGGACTGATGGAGAAGGCAACACGGTTTCATCTGCAGGCTCTTTTAACTTTGTGAAAAACGACCGTGATGAGATACTTACTGCACATTTCAAGTTTTCTCCTTCAAACCCCTCAGAACCGGGTGCCCCGTCACTCTTGCAATACTTCCGTCTTACACTCGCTGCCGAAAAAGGCGGTAGCGTTAGTGGTGGCGGTAGGTACCAAAGTAATACAAATGTATCCTTGAATGCTTCGTGTGAAGAGGGCTATATCTTCGTGAATTGGACAAACCAAGTTGGGGATACTGTGTCATCTGCCCGTTCGTTCAAGTACACCACAACTGCTGCCAATGAGACATTAACAGCTCATTTCAAGTTTGACCCTTCAAGTCCATCGGAACCTGCCGACCCTATTTTGCGTCACAAAGTGCATGTCTCTACCGAGGACGGTGGTACTGTCTCTACAACCGTTACACGTCTTCTGGAGGGGGCAAGTTGTTCTGTAAGTGCTACGGCAAATGAGGGATATCGTTTCCTTGGCTGGTATGTTGCTGATACTCTGTACACGTCGCTATTGAAGTTCTCGTATACCATGGGGAAACAGGATATGCATTTCGTGGCGCGTTTTGAGTTCAACCCTTACAGTCCGGATGAACCGCAGATGCCGGATGATAACAAGTATGCTTTCTACATGATGACTATAATTGGAAAACCCGGCGATGTACTTGATGTGCCGCTTTACATAACAACGCTTGATACATTGTGCGATATGAGTTTTCAGTTGACATTTCCACAGGATATAAAACCCGATTTATCGAGTGTTCTTGTAAACGATAAAGCAAAAGGATATACTGTTTCATATACTGCTGTAAGCGATACCTGTTATCTGTTCTCTTTGGTTGGCGGAATGCTCGCACCAGGAAATACCCAACTTTTGAGGTTTAATGTCGGCGTACCCGATGATTATGCTACAGGTGTGTCGGAACGTACCAAGATTAATCAGGTATCAGTTTGCGAAACGGATGGAGCACATCTCACAGCATCAACCCGCAACGGACGCATAGCCGTGTATAAGCGGGGTGATACTAACGGCGATAACTTGGTGAACGTGACCGACGTAATGAATATGGTGACTTTTGTACTTGAAGAGAAGACTGATGTTTTCATTGAAGAGGTATCTGATATGAACGACGATGATGTCTTTAATGTTACCGATGCCATGGGAATTGCAACTGTTTTGTTGGAAGAGTAAAAATGATTTATCTATGAAAAAAATAATCCAAACTTTTATAGCAGTTTTGTTTGCAACTGCTGTATATGCCGAGGATGTGCTTCAGGTTGTGCCTTTCAAGGCACAGCCGGGTACAACTTCAAATGATGCTTGTTATTTTAGTATTGTAATGAATAATGACGCGGCAGATATCTGGGCCTTCCAGTTCGATATCTTGTTGCCCGAAGGAATGGCTTTTGACAATACCGGTGGTCTCGACCCGTTTGAACTTGGCGACCGTTGTCCATATACTATCGGGCGCGGTGGTGTCAAGAACTGGAAACACACAATTCAATATTCATTCCTTGATGATGGATGGTGCAGGGTGGTGGTCTTTACAACAGATGCTGACCGTATAACAGGAAATAGCGGTGAGGTGATGCGTGCTTATTATCTTACCGATACCGGTATGCAGGAAGGAGTTCATCCCATAGTGATACGCAATTCTGTTCTTACAATATCGGGAACTGCAGACTTGAAACCGGATGATTCATCTTCATATTGCATTGTTGGAGATTTGTCTTTGCAAGGAGGTGTTGCCGATTTCAGTTCTCTCACCGGTTACGTGCCATCTTGGACTTTGAACTCACTTGCCGATGAACTTGCATTGACTGAAGGTTTCACAGCACTTGATATCAGGAATGCCGAATCATTTGGGTGCAACCTTGCTTTGCCCAATCCAAATGCTTTATGCTATGTTATGGATGGCAGTGTTGCCGGTAACATTACAACCGGTAATGCGGTAGTGTGTGGCGAAGAGTATTCCTGTGAGAAACTGAATCTTCATGATGGTGATTACAGTTTCAGTTCTGTTTATAATGTAGAGTGCCTTTCGGCATCTTTCAATCGTGAGTTCCCGGCAGGTTTGTGGTCAACAATTGTTCTGCCGTTTGATGTTGACGAGATGCAGATGAGTGCGCTTGTACAAAGCGGTGTTACGGTTGAAAGATTGGTATCGTATGATGCATGTAACAATACCATCTATTTTGAACCAGTGGAATGTATGCAGGCAAATATTCCTTACATAATCAAGTGTAGCAATACGATGGTTCCTTTTGCGGATGTTGAAATTGAGTCTTTTGCTTCTACTGCAGATGCCAATGGCATCTCAGTGGACGGAATATCCATGATTGCCAATTATTGGAACAATGTCTTGAATTCTGATTCTGAAAACAGATATTATGTATACGATGTGGCAAACGGCGAATTTGTTCTGGTAGGAAAAAACTGTAAGGTCTCTCCATTCAGAACTTACATTACAATACCGGCAAGCAAAGCAAGCGGCAAATCGATGAGTGTATCGCATATTGGCGGTGACTATACTTCTGTGGAAAAGAATATAGTTGCTACAGCGGTTGCTGGAGATGTTTATACAACATCCGGAGTAAAGGTCGAAGAGGTAAGCGCTATCGGTACGTTAAGAAAAGGAGTTTACATTATCGGTAACAAAAAAGTGCTGGTAAAATGAATTGTTGGATATTTATTATCAAAATATTATGAAAGAATATATAAAACCTGAACTTGCAGTGTTAGATGTTCTCACTGAGAATATGATAGTAATGTCATTCACTGCACCCGAAGAGGAAAAAGACAATGTTGTCGCTGGCTCAAATAAAAGAAGAGGTTCCTGGGGTGATCTCTGGGAATAATGGCAACATCATAAAGTTTAATTCAATCAAATCGCTCCGCTGTAGCGATTTGATTGAATTATCGTTTATACTATGTTTGATAAGATGCAGTTCCCCCCCTGAACTTTAACTATTCTGTTTCCACCATCGGTAAACTCTTCTTCCAACGTGCTGCATAGGAATCCAGTATAGAACGTATGTTGCGGCCGATGATGTTGTAATCCTTCGTCTTCAGATTCGCCAGCGACACACGTATGCTCCACTGGGGCCCGTCGAAACCGCCTCCGTTCAACACCACAAGCGATGTCTCCCTTGCTAAGCGGAACACCACATCCAGCGGGCTGTAGTTCAGTTGCAGCCACTCTACAAAATCCTTGCCGTAGAAACGTTGTGCCCACACGAGCAAATCAATCTCCGAGTAGTATCCCGCGCGCAGCGGGTCGGGCAACAGAGTAAAGCCCATGCTTGTCCACAGCGCCTTCAAGCGTTCCTGTATAATCTCATGCATCTTAAGCCTGAAACTGTCGCCCTCACGCTTGTCTATGATAGAGTAGAGCGCAAACAGCGTCATCTGCATCTGCTGCGGCAGTGAAAGGCCTGCTGTGTGGTTCAGTGCCACCTGGCGGCTGTCGGCCACCATGCGGTCAATGAAACGCATGCTCTCCACATCGCTTCTTATGCTGCCATAACGCTCACGCAGTTCACTCTTCCGCTTGCGCGGCAGGCGTTCGATTAGCCTGTCAAATATGTTGTCGCGGTGCACGGCAATAACTGCAGAGCGCCACCCCGTTGCACCAAAGTACTTTGAGAACGAGTACACACAGATGGTGTTGTGCGGCAGTTTAGTCATGAGAGACTGGAATCCGGGTACGTATGTAGCATATACATCATCGGTCACAATCATGAGGTTCGGGTTCCATTTGCTCACAATGTCTGCAAGCATGTCAACCGTTTCCTGTGCCATTGCATAACTGGGCGGGTTGCTCGGGTTCACAATGAACAGCGCCTTGTATTCAGGGTCGCGCAATCGGTTGAGTTCTTTGGCATCGTACTGCCACAGGTGCATGCCGTCGTCACTCATCTTGCCGGCAGGAATTTCTGTCACCTTGTAGTTGTATCGGTACAGTTTGGGAATCTCAATGTATGGAGTGAACACCGGTGTCATAAGTGCTATGCTGTCGCCACGTTCAAGCAGGCGGTTCTGTTGCAGGCTGTCGAAAATGTAGCACATTGCAGCTGTGCCGCCTTCTGTTGCAAACAGGTCTATTGTTCCTTGCGGAGGCCTTCCGTCACACAGTTCTTGCGCAATGTAGTCACGCACGGCTATCTCGCAGTGCTTGAGTATGCGGTCGGGCACAGGGTACTGGTCGCCAATGACACTTTCGGTCCATTCGTGCACCAGCGCATCGCCGTCGGCCGAATGCTCGTCAATCATGTAACGGAAACATTTTTCAAGGAACTTTGCTCCTTCGTCACCTCGTTGCTCTTTCAAGAACTCTCCGAATCGCGCAGCAATCCCCTCCTTCTGCGGTATTCCCGCCACTCCTTCGGGGCACTCCCAGTCGCGGCGGCACTCCGCAAGGCCGAACCTTCCCAGTGTGAAGAATGCCTCTCGCGGCAGCGTAGCCACCCAGTTAGGGTTGCCGCGCCCTGCGTTCAGCATAGTGCGCATCATGCGACGTATGCTCTCATCAGCCATCTCAATAAGCCTGTTCTTCAATTCAAACGGGCTTATCCTCTCCATCTCCTTCTCAAAAGCAGTGACCTCACTGTGGTCGTTAAGTAATTGTTTCATATAGTTTTTTGGTTAGTTGTCATTGGGTTAAACGTAGGTATATGTCTTGTGACGTTTTCTTATCCACGATGTTGTCATTTCTTTGCAACTTTCCGTTTTCAACTTTTCGTTCGTTTACATCATCAGCACAATGAACACGCCCCACAGTATCAGCAATGTATTGCCAACCGCGTATGTCACCGTGTAACCCAGTGCAGGCGTTTCGCTACCAAGGCTCTCCTGTATTGCACCAATGGCAGCCGTGGTGGTGCGTGCTCCGGCGCAGCAGCCCAAGGCAATCGCCGGATGAAACTTGAACAGTTTAACTGCAATGAACAGGCCGAACAGCAAAGGCAACGATGTTGCCACTATTCCTGCTACGAAGAGCGAAAGCCCCGCTTCGCGAAAACCCTCGACAAATCCCGGCCCGGCCGATATTCCCACAACCGCAATGAAAATGTTAAGTCCCATGTTGTTGAAAACCCACAACGCACCTTCGGGAATTGCACCCATTGTAGGGTGGTGAGCACGCCACCAACCGAACACCAGGCCCGCAATCAATGCGCCGCCGCTGCTGCTCAGGCTTATCGGTACATTTCCTATGTGTAGCGTCAATGTTCCTATTATTGCACCGATGAGAATGCCTATGGAGAGGAACACCACATCGCTCTCGTTCGTTGCAGGGTCGGGGTAACCAACGGACTTTGCCGCATGCATTACGTCAACCTTCCTGCCCACCAACTCAATCACATCACCCGTGTTCAGCACCGTCTGCGGGAATACAGGAATGCTCACTCCCATGCGCTTTATCTTCTGTATCACCACGCCATGCATGAATGGCTGTGCCCGCAGTTCGCTCACCTTCTTGCCGTTGAACGACATATCGCGGCGGTAACTTCTGCCAGCCACAGTACTCTTTATTACCATTACAGGGAAAGCAAGCAGCGCCTCGTCAATCACCTCGGCACCAATCCATTTCTCCTCGCCAATGGTATATTCATGCCGCCCGCTCAACACAACTTCGTCGCCCGAGTGCAGAATCTCCTTTGCCCCGAAATCGTCAATTATCCTCTCTCCTTTGCGTATTCGCTCTACAAACAGCCGCTTTCCTTGCCTCTCGAAGAAGTGCTCCAGGTCAAATACCGTACGCTCCTTCTTGAACCAGTCATTCTCAATGCGGTAACAGCGGAACTCAACCTCACGCTTAGCCTCCATGAATCCCGGCTTGTCACTCTCATCTTTGCCCATGCGCGTTTCCAGTTCGCGGCACCTCGCCTTCACCTTCTCAATGCCGCCCAGCAACTTCGGGCCCAAGCGTGCCAGAATCCATGCCGACCCCGCTGTGCCGAATATATACGTCACTGCGTATGCTACAGGCATAATATCAAGCACCTTCTTCTGCTCATCGGACGGCAGGTTCATGCCGCGTATCGTGTCATCGGCAACACCAATCACCGCACTTATCGTCTGTGACCCCGACAGCAGCCCGGCAGCCTCGCCCACATCGTAACCCATCACCAAGGCAATGCCCCAGGTAGAAAAGAGAATGAACACACACATCAGCGCTGCAAACCCCACCTGTGGCAACCCCTCCTTGCGTAACCCCGCAAAGAACTGAGGCCCCACCTTGTAGCCTATGGCAAACAGGAACAGCAGGAACGCCGTCTGCTTCAGTGCTCCCGTCATGGGAATCTTCAGTTGTCCCACCAGCACACCCACCAGCAGCACACTCGTCACCACACCCAGGCTGAACCCCCTGATGTGTATTCTCCCCACAAGAAAACCCACCCCAAGCACCAAGTAGATAGCCAGTTCAGGATGCGCACGTAAAAGGTCAGTAATCCACTCCATAATAAAAAACTTTTATCTCTTCGTGTAAACACACATGAAGAGGCAAAAGTTTAAATGTGCAATGTGTAGTGTTTAATGTTTAACGTTTTGTGTTTAACGTGTATTGTTTAATGAGTAGGGGCGAACCGATGTGTTCGCCCAAATTGTTTAATGCAAAACACCAAAGTTGCTCCCCTTGTTTGTAATCAAGGGTGAGCTCCGCGCAGCGCTGAGGGGCTAAAATGTAACTTTTCTGCGTGTTTGTCATTCTGAACATCGTGAAGAATCTCTCTCCTTTAGCCTCGCACATTGTTATACTGATGCGCAGTGAACCGATGTGTTCGCCCGCAGGGGCTTAAGTCAATGAATCTTTAAAACTCGCGCTCCAGCAAACTTGGAATATCTTGAAAATGTGAAGAAATAGTTTGAATAATTTTGTTATAATATTTATATTTGAAGTATACTTCGAAGATTTTCTGCACTCGTTTTGAAAAATATTGAAGTAAACTTCATATTTCTCGCTCGTTTGTCATTATCTTTGCGGTAAACCGCGAAAATAGACTGCACTCGCAGTGAAATGTCAAAGTGAACTTTGCCTATCTCGCTCGTTTGTCACTATCTTTGCGTTAAACCACAAATATTGTGAACTGTGCAAGAATCGGTTTGTTTCATAATTAATTGATATATGGAAGAACTGCGGACAATTTCAAAAGAACAGATATTGATGGCTTTTGTTGCAACATGTATTGAAACAACAGCCAGGTTCTTGAATGCCGATTATAAAGAGATATTCCAACGCATGGAACGGGTTGGGATGATTGACAACTATATTATACCGAATTACGATCCACTGCATAGCGAAAGCCGCGAGGTACTGGCGCAGAGATTGGTTGAATGTCTTGATAACTGGGAGAAGAAAGAATGAACGAGATAATAGTATATCACGGAGGAACAGAATTTGTTGATAAGCCTGACTGTAAACGCGGACGCAAGAACCTGGACTTCGGGCAAGGTTTTTATGTGACAGATATCCGTGACCAAGCAGTGAAATGGGCCGAGAATATGTCGAGGAGTCGTAATAGACCGGCTCTTCTCAACCGTTATAGGCTGAATCGCGAAGCCATCATAAAAGAGATGCATTGCAAAATATTCGATGCATACGATGTACAATGGCTTGAATTCATTATAGCAAACCGTTCCGGGCAGGACATTGCAAAACAGTACGACTATGTAGAAGGTGGTGTTGCCAACGACCGTGTCATTGATACCATAAATCTTTATATAGCAGGGTTGATGGAGTTGAGTACCGCCTTGCGCGAACTCTCCAAGCACCGTCCAAATAATCAGATGTGCATTCTCAATCAAGATATAATAGACAAATACCTCATATATGATGGAACAGAAGAATTGTGATAACCCCATGAAGTCTCCGGTTATTCAGGAAATCATTATGAGTAACCGCATAGGTGCCATTTCTGTAATCTTGGCAAAAATGTTGGATGTCGATGTCGTAAAGGCATTAAAGATGTTCTATTTGAGCAAAACATGTGCAAACCTGCACGACAAGTCAACAGGCCTTTATCTCTATGGCGATATGTACATAGCAGACGACTTCATTATTGAAATGAACAAGACTGCTTAGCAATAGATATGTGATTATTGTTTAACGTGTAGGGGCATCTCTTGTGGGTGCCCTGAATTTTGCAGTTGTCTCGTGCATTTATAGGGACAAATGGTTACGCGATGAGACTTTTCGCTTCGCTCAAAATGACAGGTTCGAGGACAATTATTCCCTTGAAAAAGTGTCGCAATTGCATCTTTTTCGTTCGCTTGTCATCCTGATGGAGCGTAGCGCAAGAAGGATCTCAAAATCTTTTTCGACATAAGAACATAAGTACAAAAGGCTATCGCAATTATAGAGTGATAATGTCGTAGGCACATCCTTATACGAAATCTGCAAGACAAAATTATGAATGGAGGTATATGGGATGCAACATCCCAGTACACTAAATACAAAGGCTTACTTGCGGAAAACTCCCGACATAAATGCAAGTGGCTAAAATGTAACTTTTCTGCGTGTTTGTCATTCTGAACATCGTGAAGAATCTCTCTCCTTTTGCCTCGCACATTGTTATACTGATGCGCAGTGAACAGTAGGCTAGCAAGTACTTAGGTTGATGCATCTCAATCCGTTTTTTTAGACATAAGAACATAAGCACATAAGGCTATCGCAATTATAGAGTGATTATGTCGCAGGCATCTATGCTACAGCTTATAGCCCAGGGCTGCAACAACTGAAAAACAAACTTTTTCATTGCTGCACCTCCGGACTATCAGGTACAGGAAATTGCGATTTCCATAGATATCACTCATAATTGAGATAGTAACAGGCACATCCTCATACGAAATCTGGAAGACAAAAATGTGTATAATAGCCCTGAGATTTTCTTTTGTTCTTCTGTACTTCTATCCAAAGAAATTGTTAAATTTGCAGATATAGTACTTTTGTTTATGGCTTAACCTCAAACACATCATTGCAAATCCCCACCTTTTCCCAATTGATTAATAGGTCATAATAGCGAAAAAATGTTATTTTTGCAAAATAGCAGTAACTTAGGATAACATGGCAAAAAAGAACAAGGGAACATTCTCATATTTGGAGGCACAGCAAGCATTGGAGAATATAGCAGAGAAGTGTACAAAAGAGAATATTGTATATGAGTTGTTGCGTATCTTCTGTGGATATGGCGATGCAAGTATTCAGCGCATCATAGACGGCAGAGGAAATGATGCAAAGGACGGCAGAACCATTCTTATAAAGAAACTCATTGCATACAGAGCAACTGACAATGGTCTGTTTGGCGATGACAACCTCTACGACCTTTTAGAGACAATGCAGAAGGACACTGCAATTTCAAAGAAAGAACCTCGTTTGTATGTGGTATCTGATGGAGAACGCATTATTGCATACGACCCAAAAGAAGAGGATTTGTATGACAATGATATATCTCTATTGTGGAAAGATTTCGACTTCTTCAAACCATTAGCGGGTATCGAAAAGTTCCGTAACATTGAAGAGGCGGAGGCGGATGTAAAGTCTGCCGAAATGATGGCAAAGATATACGATGACATTAGGCGATACAACGATGTTCACGACAGGCAGCAAATCCACAACATCAATGTGTTTATGACACGTTTGTTGTTCTGTTTCTTTGCAGAGGATACAGGACTGTTCCCCATTGCCAATATGTTTACAACCGCCATTAGACAAGACACAAAGGCAGATGGCACCGACCTTGCAGAGTTCTTGGATGGCATATTTGATATAATGGCAATTGAGGATAAGCAAATACGTGCATCATTGCCAAACAAAATAACACAGTTCCCATACGTTAATGGTGGACTGTTCAAAACCCATATCCCCATACCCATACTAAGCAGAAGAACCCGTATGCTTATGCTAAAGTGTGGAGAATATAATTGGGCAGAGATAAACCCCGACATATTCGGTTCAATGATACAAGCGGTTATCAACCCCGATGACCGTGCAGGGTTGGGAATACACTACACATCTGTACCCAACATAATGAAGGTTATTCGCCCCTTGTTCCTCGATGAACTCACAGAAGAGTTTGTAAGAGTAAAGGATGATGCAAAGAAACTCAATGCACTGATGATGAGGTTATCAAAGATAAAGTTCTTTGACCCTGCTTGTGGTAGCGGAAACTTCTTGATTATTGCCTACAAGAGCATTAGAGAATTGGAGATACAGATATGGAAGAGATTAAGGCAACTTGGTTCTGACAGATTACCATTCTCAAACATTTCGCTGACACAATTCTATGGCATTGAGATTGATGAGTATGCTTGCGACACTGCAAAACTATCTTTATGGTTGGCAGAACATCAAGTAAACAACCTCTTTTATAAGGAACTTGGTTCAAAGGTAGATGCACTGCCATTGGGCAAGAGTGGTAACATTGTTTGTGGCAATGCTTGTCGTTTAGATTGGAACACAGTTTGCCCACATACTGCCGATGAGGAGGTTTATGTTATGGGTAATCCGCCGTATGTTGGCAGTAGGAATCAAAATGATTCTCAAAAAAATGACATTGATTTTACATTATCCGATATAAGTCAATCAAGAAGGTTAGACTACATTGCCATATGGTTTGTTAAGGGTGCAAAATTTATAAAACAACTCGAAAAGGGCAAACTTGCCTTTGTAAGTACAAATTCAATAACACAAGGGGAGCAAACATCAATTTTATGGAACTACATATTATCTCTTGATATAGAGATTGGATTTGCATACACTACCTTTAAGTGGACTAACAATGCAAAATACAATGCAGGTATTTCTGTCGTTATTATAGGTTTACGAAATTTAAGTAACTATGCAAAATTTATATTCAAAGGAAATGAGAAAGTGTGCGTAGAACACATTTCACCATATCTTTCTGATGATAATATTGGTTCAGTTACAAAACACACAACTCCAATATCTGCTAATTTTCCAGAAATGAGAAGAGGAAATATGCCTAACGATAAAGAGTTTTTAAGATTAACACCCTATGAAAAAGAGCAAGTGATATTAGAGTATCCCAATGCTGAAAAATTTATACGGCGTCAAATCGGTTCCGATGAGTTTATAAATGATATTGAAAGATATTGTTATTGGATTGAAGATTCTGAACTTGAAGAAGCACTGAATATTCCACCTATTAGAGAAGCAGTGTATAATGTAAAAGAATATAGGTTAAACAGCAAAGATAAAACATTGCATCTGCAGGCAAAAAAACCTCATCAATTCAGAGAGTTTTTTGAATGTAATGATAACTCATTATTAGTGCCAATAGTTTCATCAGAAACAAGAGAGTATATTCCTATCGGTTTTGTACAAAACAAAACGATTGTTCCCAATTCAGCACAAGTAATATATGATGCAAATTATTTAATCTTTGGTCTTTTGACATCAAGGATGCACAATTTGTGGGTTAGAAAAAATGCAGGACGTTTAGAAAATCGTTTTAGATATTCAATTTTCCTATGTTACAACACATTCCCATTCCCCAAGATAACAAAGGAACAAAAGGAGCATTTAACAGAACTCGCAGAAGAAGTTCTGCTGACACGTGAGAATCATACCGAAATGACATTGGGTGAAATGTACAACCCCGAAACAATGCCCGATGACCTTAAACAAGCACATCAAGCATTGGATATTGCAGTAGAACAGTGCTACCGCCCCGAACCATTCACCTCAGATGATGAGCGTTTGGAATATCTGTTCAAGTTGTACGAAAAAATGACAAAGAAAAAGTAAAGACTATGGCACGATTTTCAGAAAGATATGGATATGTAACTCCAAGCAATGTAATCATAAGAGAATGTATTACAGAACCAATAAAAAATAGTATCTGTAATTGGTTAGATTTATTAAGAACAAAAGTTGGAGATTATAAAGAAATGGACAAGTTCGCTTGGACATATTTTTTTAATAAGCGCAATGATGAATATCCATATTCATACTACGCATATAATAAAAACTATGGTGTGATATTAGATTGCATTACCAATGAAGAGGTGGAATGGTTTTACATTTTTGACTTAATAGAATTTATTTACTATTATTATAGTGTACACAAGAACCAAACAATAGCAAGTCATTTTAAAAAATTAAGTGATTATTTGAATTATGAATTTAAAAGACACCATTATGCGTATAGATTAGTTAATGGACGTGTTGTTGAAGTTACAGTTGAGTGTGAAATAAAATCTATCGAATCTGCAATAAATGATACGGACAAAAATGTCAAAACTCATTTACAAACTGCATTAGAAAAACTATCTTTATCGCAATGTGATTATAGAAACTCAATTAAAGAATCTATTTCGGCAGTAGAATGTATATGTAGGGAAATAACAGGAGAAAGCACTTTGGATAAAGCACTTAAGAAATTAGAGAGTATAGGTGTGGTTTTTAACTCACAAATGAAAAAAGGATTAGAAAATCTTTATTATTACACTAATGATGGTAGCACAGGTATCAGACACGCACTTATGGATGATAAAAATGCCCCAACTGCCGATGAAGCAATTTTTATGTTAGTATCTTGCAGTGCTTTCGTAAATTACTTAATTAAAAAGAAATCATAACCTATGAAAAAACTAACTTTCTTCTTAAGCATTATAGCAATAATAATATCTATAATTACTATAATATTATTTTTTTGTAAAGTCTCTCCTAATAGTGTTGTAGATTCTAACACATTTATCAGTACGCTTGTTGCACTCTTTAGTCTTGCAATAACATTATTGATAGGTTATCAAATATACAATGCTGTTGAGATACGTGATAGAATGGAGGCAGTAAGAAAAGATGTAGATACCAAGTTGAACGAATTAAACATAATTAAAAACAATATAGAAGAACTTAAAAATGAGTTTAAGCAAGGAGGTTATCTACTACAAGCACGATTGTATGCAGGAAAGGTAAGAGAGCAACATTATGCCTTCTTAAAAATGTTATCGGCATTAAGAGCATCACTAGATGTTGATAATAGAGAAGATGGGTATGGGTGGATGCTTGATGAATTAAAAGAATATATGCTGATGATAAATAACGGTTATCCTTTTAGTGGTTCTTCAGATGAGATACCTAATAAGATTCAAGGATATAAGGACTATTTTAATGAATGATGATAAGGCAATACGAAATCACGATAATTACTATATCATTAGAGATACGTACGAACCTTTGATGTATGACTTCGAAAAACGTTTGAATTATATTGCTCAAATGAAACCTATGTCTTTAACAGAAGTTGGCGAATGTCTTAAAACTGAATGATTATGGAAAATATAGTAAATATTACATATAATCAAACAGGTGCCTCATCGAATGTTGATGAGTTGGGTATGCGTGAAATGCAACGTATGGTGTATGAACAACGCCACAGACAATATTTGCTTGTGAAAGCACCTCCTGCGTGTGGTAAGAGCAGGGCGATGATGTTTGTTGCCTTAGATAAGTTGGAGAATCAAGGCATAAAGAAGGTTATTGTCGCTGTTCCCGAAAAGACCATTGGTCGTTCTTTTGATAATACCAATTTGAAGGATTTTGGTTTCTTTGCAGATTGGAGAGTTGCCGATTACTTTAATCTTTGCGGTGGAAATGAAACTGAGAAGAAAAAACGCTTCTTTGAGTTTATCGACAAAGGTTGTAAAAACAAAATATTAGTTTGTACACATTCTACACTTAGAAACGCTGTAAAAGAATTGAGCGATGAACAACTCAAAGACTGTTTGTTTGGTATAGATGAGTATCACCACTCTTCTGCCGATGCAAATAATGGATTAGGTGAACTTATACGCCGACTGATAGCAAACACCAATGCTCACATATTAGCAATGACGGGTAGTTATTTCCGAGGAGACAAGATACCCGTAATGCGCCCCGAAGATGAAGCAAAGTTCCAACCTGCAGTAAACTACAACTATTATCAACAGTTGAATGGATATAAGTATTTGAAGAGTTTGGGAATTGGTTATCATTTCTTCCAAGGGAAATACATAACAGCAATGCCCGAAATACTTGATACCACTAAGAAAACGCTTATACATATTCCATCGGTTCAAGGCAGGGACACATACGCTCCAAAACACGACCAAGTAGATGACATTATTAGAATGATTGGTGAAGTCGTTGAAGAGGATTACGAACACTTTATAAAGATTGTACGTACTCCCGATGGTCGTTTGCTGAAAGTAGGTGATTTGGTAGAGGATAATCCACAACAACGCAGAGCATTGCAAGCATATTTGCATAGAATGAAGAGTGCCGATGCTCTTGATATACTCATTGCATTGGGAACTGCAAAAGAGGGTTTCGATTGGCAATGGTGTGAAACTTGTATAACAATCGGTATTCGTGCTTCATTGACTGAGGTTGTTCAGATTATTGGACGATGCACACGTGATTGCGAAGGAAAGACAAAAGCACAGTTCACCAACCTTATACCTTGTCCCGATGCGGCACAAGAGGATGTTGGTATTGCTGTAAACAATATGTTGAAGGCAATTACTGCTTCGCTGTTGATGGAGCAAGTAATGGCACCGAAATGGAATTTCAAGATTAAGAGGGATGATGAGGATATTGCAGATGGCAGTAACAGAACTTTATCTGTAAAAGGTCTTAAAAAGGCAACTCCAAGAGCGCAGAGTATCATAGACAATGATATGACTGAACTGAAAGCAGAGATATTGGCAAGCGATATTCTAAAGCAAGCAATGTCGAACAGTATCATTGCGGAGGAGATAACCCAAGTGATGATACCAAAGATAATTAGGGAACGCTATCCTGCTTTGACAGAGGAAGAGGTTGAACAAGTAAGGCAACAAGTTGTATTGTCTTCGGCAATTCAAGGAGCAGATGTTGAGGTTCGTTCCAATGGGCAAAGATTCATTAAGGTTGCAGGGCAGTTTGTGGAGATAAGCAAACTATCTATCAACCTTATAGACAGCATAAACCCATTCCAAAGGGCATACGAAATGTTGTCAAAATCACTAACTACGGAACTTTTTCGCACTGTTCAATTTGCCATTGAAGAGCAGAGGACTGATATGACAAAAGAGGAGGCGATATTGCTTATTAAGAAGTATCTACCTAAATACAGAGAAGAACACAATGGTGCTGTACCTACTCTTAATGATTCAGAACCATTGAGCAGACGCATTGCACAAGCAATTGCGTACATATCAAATATGATACGCAAAGGCGAAATAAAGAAAGATTGACTATGATTGATTGGAATAAAGAATTGGCAGATGTCTTGAAAGACCCCGTGTTTGCAGATGTCAAACCAACACAACACAGAGCAACATCAAGCGACAGACTAGTAAAGTCGTTTGATGAGATTACGGCGTTTGTAGAGAGCAATGGCAGAAAACCATCTGCTGATGGCAATATGTCTGAAAAGATGCTTTACAAGAGATTGGAGGGCATAAAGACAGATAAGGCAAAATACGATAAATGCAAACCTTTTGACCGATTGAACCTTTTAGAGGAGCAAACAGAGGTAACAGATGTATGCAGTGAACCCCAAACAGCATACGAAGAAGCTGTTGTTGAGGATGAGAAAAGCGATGATGAACTGCTTGCAGAGTTATTGAAAGACCCTATATTCAATATCTCGCCCGAAGCAGAAGCAATATTTGACCTACCTGAGTATATGATAAAAGACATTGAAAGGGCGCAGGCAGACTATATTGGAAAGCGTATTCAATGCGAGGATTTCGAGCGGTATGAACCGATGTTCCAACGTGTTCACGCTGAACTGAGGGATAAGAAACGCAAGTTGATAAAGTTCAAGGAAGCGCATTTGCAAGAAGGTAATTTCTTTGTTGTTGGAGGTGTATTGACCTATTTGGCAAAGATACATAAACTGCAAAAAGACAACAACCATAAGATTGACGGCAGAATTAGGTGTATATATGAGAACGGAACAGAATCGGATATTCTGCTCCGTACACTTGGCAAGTCTTTGTTCAAGGACGGATATACCGTTACATTCAACGAGAATGAAGATGGTTATTTGGAAAAGCAGTTTGCTGTTACTGACAAGGATATTGCCAATGGTTATATATATGTCTTGAAATCAAAATCCACAGACCCCGACATAACAAAGTACCGACACTTATACAAGATTGGTTTTACAACTCAGACTGTTGAAGAACGTATTGCCAATGCGAAGAACGAGGCAACATATTTGTATGCCGATGTTGAAATTGTTGCAGTGTGGAAGGTGTATAATGTAAAGACCGTTAATCTTGAAAATGCTATTCACAACCTTTTCGACAAAGTTCAACTGCAACTGACAGCAGGGATTTATACACCTAAAGAATGGTATGTAGTTCCTTTGGATATAGTTGATGACGCTATAAATATTCTAATGTCGGGTAAGAAGGTTGCTTATGATGATTCTTTGCAACAGTTGATAACAGAAGAGTAGTGCATTTGTAAATTACTTGATGAAGAAAATAGTTTAGGTATAAAAGGTAATAACTTAAGGTTTATTGTTTGATATATTATAATTTAATCGAATGGAAATATTACTAGATGTAGGTGTTAATGACGGCCCTTTATGTGATGAAATTTTGGATGTCGTGTCTGATGATGACAAAAATGAGTTGGTAAAACTAACAGAATTGGATGAAATACACGATGCTAAATATGTTAACATTGGTCCAGGAGCTGATTTTATAGTTTTGCTATTAATTGTTGATATTGGACTAAGAGCATTAAAATTAGGCGCAGAAATCAATGATGGTATTGATGGTTGGATTGGTTTAGGTAAAAAACTTTGCAAATTATTCCAACGTGAAAAGATTGTGTCTATAGATATTGATGGAGCAACATCCATAGCAATAGAACTTATTTCGCGCGAGGTAAAGATTGATTCGCTTAAAAAAATGGAAGAGACTACCATTAATCTTGTTGATGTATCGGGCATGATACCAATTAACAGCGGTTTAAGTGCAAAGCCACATAATTATTATATTCTAACATACAGAGTTAATGGTGAAGATGTATATGTTGTCGGAGTTACATCTACAGGAGAGGCCAATATTATCAAGCATTTTGGATTTAATCCTTACGGTATCACAGATATTAAATAGAAATTTGTAAATAAATATATTATAAGTTGAAGTAACGCAAGTTATAGGTAGCTGCAACTTGCGTTTTTATATTAGAGTTGTTTGATACTTATGATGGTCGTTTTAAACAGTGGGATATTCAGATTCCTAATCAGAATTACAATATTAGCCCTGATGCTTCTACGTTGGGGCTTTTTGTTAAAAACTGCCATTTAAAAGTTGATATCTTTTGTGTGTATTCTATTGCAAAGACTTAAAAGGAACTATAATTTTGTGGCATCAAATAATATTGATGAATAGATAACAATAACTAACAACTAAGAAATAAATAAGATGAAACTGCCAGGAATTTTTATTACGGTTAAAGGAAAAGAAGAGGTGTTGGCCTGTATTGATGCTTATATCTATAAATATAA
>JAZNDZ010000120.1:0-5806 GCA_045588345.1 Bacteroidaceae bacterium | reverse complement strand
CGTTGTCTTTTATGTTCAAAAATGTCTGTTTTCCTCTTTTTCTCGGTTACGTAGCCCGCTACGCGCCCTCAAAAAATAATAAAACATTCTATTTTTGACCTATAAAAAACTAAACGATATAAATTTAAACAGCTTCTAAATTTCTTTCAAAAAAAGATTATATTGCCCGTTTTTTTTGCGAATTGCCTTTTGACGTATAAAAAACTTAACGATATAAATTTGAACAGTTCTCATAAATTTAATAGCCGATAATTGTTGTTTCTCAACTTTGTTATTATCTTTGTGTTTGGTGCAGGGAGTGTGAATGTGTGTGATTTCCTGTGCTTATGAATGGCTTTATGGTAAAAAAGATAATATATATTTTCACGATATTCCTTTTCTCGGGGCTGCCGGTTCATGCGCAAATGCAATTCCCGCTTCTGTCCGATACTGTCGGGAAAGATGTGCTGTCACCGAATCGGGTAAAGAAGGATTCAGTGGCAACTGTTGGCGGTAAGAAAGCCAAGGTGCAGTCTTTGACCCTTAAAGACGGAACCGTGTATGTGGGGGAGATGAAGGGCAAGCGTCCTCACGGCAATGGCAAGGCTATTTACAAGAACGGTGATGTGTACGAGGGCGGTTTTGTGAAAGGCCGTCGTAACGGAAAGGGCGAGTATCGTTACAAGAACGGCGAATGTTATACGGGGGAATTCAAGGACGGCTATCAGCATGGCGAGGGAACTTTCACTTTTGCTGACGGAAGAAAATACATCGGAAAATGGGAAAAGGGCTCATTGCAAGGCTATGGACGCATGGATTATCCGAATGGAGATTTCTATGCCGGTTTTTGGGTGGAGAATGAGTGCTGTGGCTCGGGAAGTTATTTCTATGCTGACGGTGCTTCGTACGTAGGAGAATGGAAGGATGGCAAACGCAACGGAATGGGCACATTCATCTGGCCTGACAACAGACGATATTTAGGCTCCTGGGTCAATGGCATGCGTGCAGGGCATGGACGCTATTCGGCTCCCGACAGCACGGAGTATGAAGGTGAATGGCTGAATAATCTTTACGAAGGGCGCGGAAAACTTAAATATCCTGACGGTGATGTATATGAAGGCTCTTTCTCGAAAGGCCAAAGGAATGGTCGTGGCAGATACACGTTTGCTGACGGAAATTACTACGATGGCGAATTCCATAATGGAGTGCGTGAGGGCAAGGGAAAGATGTACTTTGCCGGCGGTGCTGTCTATGATGGCGAATGGAAAGAGAATATGCGCCATGGAAAAGGCAAATACACTTGGGGCAACGGCGATGTTTATGAGGGCGAGTGGAGGAATGATACAATGAACGGCTCGGGTGTACTGCGCCGGTCGAACGGAATAAAATACAAAGGCGGGTTTGTCAACGGTCTTGAACATGGTGCGGGTGTTGCTGAGGACAAGAACGGCATACGCTACGAAGGTACATTTGAATGCGGTATGCGCCATGGTAAATTTACGGTAAAGGACAGCAGCGGAAATGTACTGCGCGAGTGTGTATATAATTCAGGAAATACAGAACAATAAAACAATTGAACTATGATTTTGGATTCTTTGGATAATTTGGCTTGCTACAAGGCAATTAATCCGAATTTCGCAAAGGCGATTGAGTTTATCAAGGGCAATGACTTGAGCAAGTTGCCTTTGGGGCGTAATGAAATATGCGGCGACCTGGTATATGCCAATGTCATGGAAATTAAGCCCAAGGCAAAAGACGAGGCGCGCCTTGAAATTCATCGCCGTTACATAGATATACAGATACCTGTATCGGCCGACGAGATTATGGGATATACTCCGCTTGGAGAACTCCCTGCTCCCGATTATGTCGAGAGTGAGGATGCTGCGCTGTATCCGGCAATGTTGGCGGCAAGGGATTACTTCAATGTGAAGAATGACCAGTTCGTTGTGTTCTTCCCGCAGGACGGCCATGCACCAGCCATTACTCCTGTGCCTATGAAAAAGGTGGTCGTGAAGGTTGCCGTTGAGTAAAAATCACGGCATGCCGGCTTATTGTTTTCTCCATAAAAATTAACTAACCATAATACTTTAGAAAAATGTTGAAACTCGTTGAACGCGACAGCTATTTGGCTCCCTACAATCTTGACATTGAGGGCAGACACCGCTATTTTCTCAAGAGAGAGAAAGATTTGACAAAGAACGGCCGACAGACATTGTCGAGCTTCGCTTCGGGTTATCTTTACTTTGGTCTGCACCGTACATCTACCGGGTGGGTATTCCGTGAGTGGGCACCGAATGCAACAAAGATTGTGCTTATAGGTGACTTCTCGAACTGGGAGGAACGTCCCGAGTATGAACTAAAACCGTTGCCCGGTGGAGTGTGGGAAAGAAAAATGCCGAGAAAGGCTCTCTCCCATGGACAGCACTACAAGATGAAGGTGTACTGGAAAGGCGGTTGCGGCGAGCGTATTCCGGCTTGGGTGCGCAGGGTGGTGCAGGACGATGCGACAAAAATTTTCAGCGCACAGGTGTGGGCTCCTGAACAGGAGTACCAGTTCAAGAACAGAAAATTCACTCCAAAGCGTACTCCGTTGCTCATCTACGAGTGCCACATAGGTATGGCGCAAGAAGAGGAAAAGGTGGGTACATATACCGAATTCCGCGAGAAGGTATTGCCGCGCATTGCGGCCGACGGTTACAACTGTATTCAGATAATGGCTATTCAGGAACACCCGTATTACGGCAGTTTCGGATACCATGTGTCGAGCTTCTTCGCGGCTTCATCGCGTTTCGGTACTCCTGAGGAACTGAAGGAACTCATTGATGCTGCTCACGGAATGGGCATTGCCGTAATCATGGACCTTGTTCATTCCCACGCTGTGAAGAACGAGAATGAAGGTCTTGGTCTGCTTGACGGTGACCCTGCACAATATTTCTATGGCGATGACAAACGTATACACAGCGCGTGGGATTCGCTCTGCTTTGATTATGGCAAGAACGAGGTTGTGCACTTCCTGCTTTCAAACTGCAAGTATTGGCTCGAGGAATTCAAGTTCGACGGTTTCCGTTTTGACGGTGTAACATCAATGATATACTACAGCCATGGTCTGGGCGAGGCATTCTGCGGTTACGGCGATTATTACAATGCCGGTCAGAATGGTGATGCAATATGCTATCTTACGCTTGCTAATCGTCTCATACATGAGGTTAATCCAAAGGCAATAACAATTGCCGAAGAGGTGTCGGGCATGCCTGGCCTTGCGGCTCCCATTGAGGACGGTGGCTATGGTTTCGATTACCGTATGGCTATGAATATTCCCGATTTCTGGATAAAGATTATCAAGGAACGCAAGGATGAGGATTGGAAACCGTCGGAAATATTCTGGGAACTGACCAACCGCCGCAAGGATGAAAAGACAATCTCGTATGCCGAGAGTCATGACCAGGCTTTAGTGGGCGACAAGACAATAATTTTCCGCCTTATCGACTCTGATATGTACTGGCACTTCAATCGTGGCGACGAGACATACATGGTGTCACGCGGTATCGCATTGCACAAGATGATTCGCCTGATGACTCTATCGACCATAAACGGCGGTTATCTTAACTTCATGGGCAATGAGTTCGGTCATCCGGAATGGATAGACTTCCCGCGCGAGGGCAATGGCTGGAGTCATAAGTATGCACGCCGTCAGTGGAGCCTCGTGGACAATCCTAATTACAACTATACTCTGCTGGGTGAGTTCGACAAGGCAATGATTGAACTTGTGGGCGATGTCCGCAATTTCCAGAACCGTCCTGTTCAGGAAATATGGCACAATGACGGTGACCAGGTGCTTGCATTCTCGCGCAAGGATTTGATTTTCGTCTTCAACTTCAGCCACAACCGTTCGTTTACCGATTACGGTCTGCTGGTGCCGGAGGGGGCATATTCGATTGTGTTGAACACTGATTCGGCAAAGTTTGGCGGAAATTCGCTTGTAGATGAGACACAGACTCACTTCACACAGTACGACCGTTTGCATGCACGTCGCAAGAAGGGCTGGCTGATGCTTTATTTGCCTGCACGTACAGCGTTGGTGCTCAAGAAAAACAAGGAATAACGCATGAGAAACAAGGAGGTAGAACGCTTGCAAAGAGGTGTGACATACTTGTGTGCCGCACTCTTTGCTGTGTTCTCTTTTTTCTTTATAGCAATATACCAATCTCCGCTCCTTGAGGCGCTTTATGACCATGTTGCCACAGGAAAACTCAACTACAATGGCTATCTTGTAGCCGGAATCATTTCTCCTTTGCTCACACTGCTTGCTGTGTGGCTTAACAAACTGGCCAAATTCCAGCGTGAATGGACTGCTATGGCATATTTGCCGTCGGCCTTGCTGCTTGCCTTCATGACAGATGTTGACCGTTCTGTGTACGCCGGTGGCAAGTCTTATGTATCTTGGATTGTGGTATTTGCAGTGGGGCTTTTTATTTATTTTGCGCTCTCTTTTGTGCTGCAACGTGTACTGTTCGAGAAAATAAAGAATCTGGCAATGAGTGCAAACAGGATTATATGGCGCAATCTTATCCTCTTTGTCCTGATGTTCTGCATTGCAGGCACACTGTCGAACGGCGAGGAGAATTTTAAACGTGAGGCTCTTACTGCATCGCGTTACAAGAGCGGCGATGTGAAAGGGGCCCTTGCTGTCGGGTACAAGTCGCTCAATGCTTCGCGCGAACTCACTGCTATGCGTGCATATATTATGGCCAAGGAAGAACTGCTGGGTGAATGTCTCTTTGAATATCCGCAGTTTTATGGTGCAGAAGGCCTGCTTCCTTATCCCGCGCAGACATCGCCGCTGAGCCCAGATACTGTATATGCTTTTTTAGGTGATTCTTTGATGCACGGTGAGAGTTGCATGGACTACCTGAAACGTCTTGCATATACCGATTCTTTGGGAGCGGCAGCGCGCGATTATTATCTCTCGGCTCTTCTGCTGGAAAAGAAGGTTGTGGAATTTGAAGAGGAACTGCAGAGAATTTGCGGTACATACAATCCCGATTCTTTGCCAAAGCACTATCGCGAGGCTCTTCTTTTGCTGTCGGAGTTTGCTGATGATTACTGCCTGGAACTTGAAAGCGATACTCTGCCGGAACTTTTTGAAGAAATGCGTGAGATTGAAAGGAAATATGATGATGCGCTTGTCCGCAATAATTATGTACGCAAAAAGTTCGGACGGACCTATTGGTGGTATTTCCTTTACGGAGGATGACGCGAACTTAAAAGTGAAAGGTAAAACGGAATGGTTTGAAAGCAATCCCTGTTAGAATAAACTCTATCAGGGATTGCTCGTTCAGAAAGTGGGCTCAGTCTTTGTCCTCCAATTGGAAGATATCCTCAACTTTGCAGCCGAATATTCTTGCCATTTTCAATGCCAGTACCGTGGATGGCACGAACTTACCGCTCTCTATTGCGTTTATTGTCTGCCGGCTCACTCCTGCAGCCTCGGCAAGCTGCTGCTGTGTCATCCCTTGTCCGGCACGGGCAACCTTAATCCTGTTATTCATCTCTCTCATCCTTTTTTATTTGCCATATTCTCCAACGGAAAACTGCCATAAAGATAAACAGAATTGTGAACATTCCGTACAGCATTACGTTCAGAAAATCCAGGTCATAGACCAGCAGTGATGCTACAATGATAATTGCATAATGGATGTAGAGTGCAGTGAGCAATGAGTCCTGCCTTATGCTGCTTATCATCTCATCCTCAATCTTCTCTCTTGAACATGTCACAAGAATGGCACCGATTATTGTACCTATTATTGCAATGTTGTTGATAATGTAG
>JAZNDZ010000119.1:0-2747 GCA_045588345.1 Bacteroidaceae bacterium | reverse complement strand
AGGTGAAATATATGTCTTCTTCATATCTTTTTAATGTTTACGTTTATTGTGTAATGTTTTAGCGAATCACTTAACCAATACCTTTTTGCCGTTTACAATGTAGATACCGGGAGCGCTGATAGCCTCAACACGACGACCTGTGAGGTCGAAGATTGCCTTAGCGCCGTTCTCTGTTACAACATTCTCGATGCCTGTTGTACCATTCCAGTCGAAACCGTAGAATGCAGCTGTAGCCTCTGCAGCAGGCATCTCAAGATATGCCTTGAATGCACCGTTGTAGAACTCAGTTTCATTTTCACCGTTTACAGCATTGTAGAAACCTACACCCTGCTCTTTCATGCCAAGCACATAGTAAGAAGCAGCATCCTTGCTAATAAGAGTTCTCTTTGTAGTACCCTTCAAGAGGTTGCCCTCAACTGCGGTTGCTGTGCCCGAAGATACAAACTCAGGAGCATAAGCAACATCAGCATCTGTGTCAAACTTAACAACAACACCTGTTCCTTGATATACTGTGCCAGTAATCTGCACAAGGTTTGCATTACCATACTCATTAGTTCCATCAACATAGTAAACCTCTGCACCAAGTGTCTCAGGAATTACAAAAGAGGCCTCTGCAAAATATGTTGCAACATCTGCATCTGCATCAATTGTCAAAGGCTTAACAGCAAGAATACTTGAACCATTGTCATTTGCGCTCCAGAAATTAACGGTACCATTTGCTGAATTTGCATTCATGTACTTACCGTCACTATACTTCAAGCAGAACCAATCACCTGCTTCAATCGCGCCAGAAGCTTCGGCTCTTGCATCAATCTGCCAAGCAGTGTTGTAACCATCGGCCTTTGCAGCCTCTTCAATCATCACAGGATTTGCAGTGCCGTCAGTTGAAAGGATAAAGCCTTCACCCTTTGCCTTGTTTACTACGCGGAAACCGTTGATAGGGTCACCAACAAATGCCCAATAGTAATCATCTGCTGCGTTTGTCAAAGACCTGTTTTCTCCCCAAGCAAGTTTGGTATTATCGCCGGCACCAAGGTATGTTCTGGTTCTTGTTTCATTACCGGCCGTAGATGAGTGCATTACAAGGTTGTACCACTTATTGCCAATCTCTTCATATGTTGATGCATATTCAAATGGCATTTCACCAACAATTACCTCAAATACGAATTCGCCATCTGCGTTTACAGTACCCTCAGGCTTTGTGCCATCTACAGTCAAATGATAGCCTAATGAAGGAAGTTCAGGGTATGCTCTGCCTTCACCAACTTCATAAGAATATTCTGCGACTTCAGTTCCTTGATATGTGTAAGTGTAAACAATTGTATATGTATTGACAGGTCTTTCATATCTTTCAAGAACAAAAGTTGCACCAGCATCAGAATCATTGAACGGATGATACTTGCCCGAAGCGCCAACATACTCCCACTTAAAATATTTATCAGCGCCCTTTGATTGATTGTAAGCTTTAATTTTATATTCACCTACATTTGCTGTTTCTTCAAATGTCAATTCATGAGCATTAGCAACATTTGAATCTGCATTAACATTCCACCCAGCACCTGCGCCTTGGTAACTGATATACTCACCGCTATTAGATTTTACATAATATTTGCCTTCAGTAGTTGCAGCCTCGAATGTAAAAATCTGATTGGCATCATCATCAATCAACTCTGCACCATAGACTTCACCATATGAGTTTTGACTTGAACCACCAACAGACATGTATTTGCCAGTTGTTGTTTCTTTGATGCGATACTCAACGCCAATTTCAATCTGCGCCATTGCACCTATTGCAATAAACAATGATGCAACAAATAAAGTAAATTTTTTCATTTTGTAATAATATTAGTTAATAATAAAAAGACTCAACGCTTTGAACTTCAAAATGGTTTAATGCACAAAAATACTGGTTTATCTAAAATTTCAAAACTTTTATTGATATTTTTTTTGAAATATGTAAAAAAATCACACAAGAATTCTACAAACGAAATTGGTTTAGTAGCAAAAAGATGTGGTTTGCTTTTTCATAGCCGCCAAAAGAACATGACAGAACGACTTGAAGAAAAATACAAGTCAACAATCAAGGTTGAGGACTGCTGCGTAATACAAGATGAGTAAAGCGAAGAAAATTCACCTGCAAAAATCAGGCGATATAGTTTTTTTGATGACGTTTGAAATAGGTATAAACACGGGGCTTGTATTCTTCAATACAACTTACCCTTAACCTGGTATCGTATATTCTTTCTGTTGTCGTTCTATCTTAACTTTTCGTCGCACGAAAAGTTACAAAAGCGCCCGTCACACGTAAAAATTAGTCACAACAGCCTTCTGCTCACAAGTTGCAGGCAACATTCTTCGGCCGGGTTTGCACGCGAGAACTGAATACAGAGAACAAATCAATAAACACAAAAAAATCGGAGAGCGTTTTGTGCGCTCTCCGATTTTCTGTTTATTGATTACTTGCTCCAAAGGTCTCCCCACTGGCGGTTGTTATCACCACCAAGCTGGTTACCGTTGACTGAAGTATCTACTGTCTGGTCGTCACCACCAATCTTCAATGATGCTGCAAGCATCTGCTCTGCCTCTACGGCAACCTCTACCATGAGAGGTGAAATATATGTCTTCTTCATATCTTTTTAATGTTTACGTTTATTGTGTAATGTTTTAGCGAATCACTTAACCAATACCTTTTTGCCGTTTACAATGTAGATACCGGGAGCGCTGATAGCCTCAACACGACGACCTGT
>JAZNDZ010000118.1:0-2059 GCA_045588345.1 Bacteroidaceae bacterium | reverse complement strand
GGGAGGTTGGATAAAAAGAGCTATTTTTAGGCTTGCGAAGCCCGAAAAAACGCAGTTTACTAAGCGTAAATGAGTATTTTTCGGTCAAGCGTAACAACAAAAGAGCCTTTTTAGTCAGCCTCATGAATTTTCTTCAAACATTATCCTTTATAATTTTTGTGGAACTCGACCACAGCCTCAATTCCTTTGCGGAATATATCAAGACTAAAGTTCTCGTTCGGCGAATGAATAGCATCACTTTCAAGGCCAAATCCCATAAGTACGGTTTTTACGCCCAATATTTTCTCAAAGTCACTAATAATAGGAATACTTCCACCGCGGCGCACAGCAAGAGGTTTTTTACCGAAAGCCTTCTCAAAACCGGCCTCGGCAGCCTTGTATGCAGGCAGTGTGATGGGACAAACGTAGCCCTGGCCGCCATGCATAGGAGTAATCTTCACCTTCACACAATCGGGAGCAAGCGACGAGAAGTAATCCACAAACATCTTTGAAATCTTTTCATGGTCTTGATGCGCTACCAAGCGACAAGAGACCTTTGCGTATGCCTTTGAAGGGAGCACCGTCTTGCTGCCCTCGCCTGTGTAACCGCCCCAAATTCCGCACACGTCGAACGACGGGCGACAACTGTTGCGTTCAAGAGTTGAATACCCTTTTTCGCCACGCAGGGCATTGACCTCGATTGCAGCTTTGTACTTTTCCTCATCAAACGGAATTGACGCAAGCATGTCACGTTCCGCCTTTGAAAGTTCCTCTACATCGTTGTAGAAGCCGGGAATTGTTATGCGCCCGTCCTCATCGGTCATCTTTGCAATCATTTCGCAAAGCACGTTTATTGGATTGGCAACTGCTCCGCCGAAATGACCGGAGTGAAGGTCACGGTTAGGGCCTGTAACCTCAACTTCCCAATACGCAAGACCACGCAGTCCGGTTGTAAGTGACGGCAGTTCGGCACCAAGCATGCTGGTATCGCTCACAAGAATAATGTCGGCTTTCAGCAGTTCCTTATTCTCTTTGAGAAACGCATTGAGACTTGGTGAACCAATTTCCTCCTCGCCCTCAAAAATAAACTTTACATTATGCTTCAAAAGCCCATTCTTTACAACATACTCGAACGCCTTTGCCTGAATCATTGCTTGTCCTTTGTCATCATCGGCACCACGCGCCCAAATGTGCCCATCCTTTACCACCATTTCAAAAGGATTGCTGTTCCATAGTTCAAGAGGTTCGGCAGGCATAACATCGTAATGCGAATAAACAAGCACCGTTGGCGCAGCCGGGTCAACAATCTTTTCGGCATATACAAGAGGGTTGCCGTTTGAAGGCATAACTTCTGCCCTGTCAACCCCGGCCTCGAGAAGCAGTTCTTTCCACCTTTCGGCACATGCCGCAATATCGGCCTTATGCTCGGCTTTTGCACTTATACTGGGAATACGTATCAACGATTCCAACTCCTTGAGAAAACGTTCCTCATTCTCTTGGATATATTTCTTTACTTCCATAATTGCTACTATTTAAGTTATAAAACAATGTCATTACGCAAATATATCAATTTTACCCTTAACAGCAACAACTTTTCAACTATTTTCAAAAAAAAGCGGAACACATGTTTTGTTTTCCGCTCCATTTGCACTAACTTCGCAACGCAAAAGCAAAGCATTGCCGAATTAGCTCAGTTGGTAGAGCAACTCATTCGTCCAAAAGATGAACAAGGTGTAGGTCCGGGGTGAATGAGAGCATACTTGAAAACATTTTTGCCGAATTAGCTCAGTTGGTAGAGCAACTCATTCGTAATGAGTAGGTCCGGGGTTCGAGTCCCCGACTCGGCTCAAGAGAGGTCATTGAACCTCTTTTTTTGGTTCAGTAGCAAAAAGATGTGGTTTGCTTTTTCATAGCAGAAGTAATTCCAAAAAAAACTCCGGCACTGTGTGAGACACAGCAAGTATTAGTGCATATAGCCGGAAGGAGGCGTGAATTTGTTTGAGCGGTGCAATATCGCGTTGCTGTTTGTGCGTGAGAAGCGAGTTGTCGCGCCCCGGCTATATGCGCGTTAAGATACTTG
>JAZNDZ010000117.1:0-17613 GCA_045588345.1 Bacteroidaceae bacterium | reverse complement strand
GTTCCGTCGGCATTAGGAGTAAGCTTCAGGCCTCCCTGGTTCACGCCATACAGGTCATAGCCAAAAAGCTGGTCAACATAGTACATACCGATAGCCTCGTAATATGTAATATGCATCGGGAATTCCGCTGGCCATGAAGAGATATCCTCGGCACCGGCCTTAATGATATCTGTAGCAGGGTCACCTACCTTTACATTCCATATACCGTCCCAGGTAAATGCCTGCGAACCGCCATCTGCACTCTTGAGAGTACCTGCGATATACCACTGGTGATACTCACCGTTAACATACAAAGAATCGGCAGTTTCATCCTTGGTCTTACCCATCTTGTCGCTTGCGAATGAGAAACCGTTGTAGAGAGTAAATGCACTCTCTGATTGGCTCTTAAACTCGATTGTTCCTTTCTTTGCAGGACCATACATAGGAGCGAAACGGATACCTTTAGCCTCATCGAGGTATGTATCATCATAAGCAAGCGCCAAGGTATTGCCGTCAAATGTAGCAGGAAGCTCAATATTGTTGTAACCTTCGATGGCAATTGTTGCCGTATATGCGAGGTTGTCGTCACCGCTCTTTGTAAGTGCTATTGAGAAATCAGTTGGAATTACAGAGCCCTCCATTGTATCGTATGCACCGCTACCGGCTGCAAAGTTCCAGTCGCCGCTGATATCGGCAACCTCAATTGTCTCAGCCTCAACAAGAGTCATCTTCACACTTGTGTACTTTGCGATGACAGTAGCCTTGGGTGACTGAAAATCTGAAATGGTAACCACAGTGAAGTCGGGAACAGTAATCTCCTTTGTCTCGGGGTTATAAGAGTAATAAACAGGGCCATAGCTCTCAACCTCCCATTCGCCTGTAGCGTCATTGAAGTAACCATAAGGGTTGTCACCGTTTATATTCGCGAGATAAAGACCATTCCACAATTGCGGATTATTCGGGTTAGTGACCTTCAGCATCTCTTTTTCTGTGCTGATTGCATTGATGTTCTGTTGGGTCTGGGAACCGGCGAAACCGACAATCTTGGCTATGTAATTTGCATCTTCGGAAATTGTAACATCCGACTCTGAGGGAAGCTGGTTCTTGTAAGTTTCTCCGGCCTTTGTATACTCCACAGTAGCTGTAAACTTGTACTTACCGAAAAGGTCCGCTACAGAACTTACCTGTGCTGTGGCATTTATTGCCATAAAAAGCACAAGGCAAAATAACATAAAGTAGTTTTTCTTCATAAAATTCATTTTTAATAATAAATTGATACTCACTTCAAAATTCAAGGCGCAAAAATATAATATTTATCGGTAACTGTAAAGAAAATTGCCGATTAATTAGGCAATCAATCGGCAATTTAACAAATAACAGACACCCTTGTTTACTTGAGGTTCTCAAGGAATCCTTTGAGCACATCGCCCTGGCTTGGGCGCATAGCCTTATATGTATGCAGGCGGCCTTCCTTGTCATATACAAGAAAGAAAGGAATTCCCTTTACATTCAATGCATTGCATAGAGTATTATCCCTATCGTGCAACTGGTTGCCATGCATGCCCAAATCGGCCATTTTCTTTTTCCATGCCTCTTTGTCGGTATCGGTAGAAATTGAAAGGAAGACTACATTCTCATTCTGCAGTTCTTTTTCCAGTGCTTGCAGGTGAGGTACCTCCTTGCAGCACGGACCGCACCAACTTGCCCAAAGGTCTATGTAGACATATTTTCCCTTAAACGTCGAAAAGTCGACAATATTTCCGTCGGCATCCTCAAGAACCACATCGGCAGGGAATGGAGAGCCCACAATCGTTGCCTTGCGTTTCGCATACTCCTCGACATATCTTTCGGGAAGACCATACTTCTCAACAGCCTGCTTCAGTTGCTGCATACCGCCTTCAAAATCAGCAGCATAGTCATGTTCCGACAGGAAAACCGCAAGCAGCATGGATGCGACCTTTGCGCGGACAACCTCATTGCTGTATTTGGAATTCAGCAACTCCAGGCGCCCAAGCAGCCCTCCGTCGGCAGGAATTGTACTTGCAATCATCTGGCAGGCTACGGGGAACAGCGGCGCATATTCATTGTCGAGCGCGCTTGCCATATCGGGCAGCACATCGGATGCGTCAAAACCGACAGTTGAAGCCTCAATGTTCTGAGCGCGCGGGATTGACGAATAAGCATTATAGGCACGTGTGAAGGCCCACACCTTAATATAATTGACAACAGGTTCTGCCAGGGCAAGACCATCCAAGCGGGCTTCAGCAGCCTTCCCGTACCCTTCGACAAGCAGCCTAAGACTGTCGCTACTCATACCGGGCTGTGTCCACAGAGCACGGTCAAGGGTATTCATATCGACGTTCAAAGACGAAAGGGCAACATTCTCGGGAGTATTCTCAAGCCTAAGAGAATAATCCTTAGCATAAAGGAGCATCTGCGCCATATTGTTCTCATCAAGGACAACATGTACAGTAGATATCAATTGCCTGTTACCACACACTACCACAACATTGTAAAGCCCCTTTTCCGAAACAGGAACACTGCCCACGAACTTGCCCTCTTTTTCACGCAACTGCATTGCCCTCTCCGTGCCATCTACCGTTAAAGGAAGCAGATAGACCTTGGCACCTTCAACAGCAGGTTCTATCGACAGTTCAAAACGAGCGCGCTGTGCCAGTATTGCCGACACAGAAAAGAAGAAAACTATAAATAGTAAAAATATTTTTTTCATAACTTACAATTGTTTGTGTTGCAAAGTTAACATATACCCCCCTATATTCAAAATTACTTAACAAAAGATAAGAAAATATTAAAATATTAAATTCCGTACCCCTTGTTGCATTGTATATGAAAAAATAGATATATTTGCAGATATAGAAAACCAAAACAAACCAACTGACATGAAAAAGATTTTCTTTGCAATGCTTTGCGCTGCAGTAATGCTATCTTGCGGCGGCAACAAGGAGAAGACAACAGAGTGCGAAGGCAACCACACCGAGTGTACACACCAGCATGGTAACTGCGACGGCAGTCACGAGGATTGCACCGGAGAATGCGAGAGCGGTGCCGGTACATGCGAGAATTGCACTACGAAGAATGAACCGAAAGTTGATACCAACATCGGTTGCATTCAGGTAGACAATGCGATATTCCTTAGCCATATTGCCGATTACAAGAACCCCGAATGGAAATATTTGGGCGACAGACCGGCTGTAATAGATTTTTACGCAGACTGGTGCGGTCCCTGCAAGAGAATTGCTCCCGCGCTTGAAGAGATTGCTAAGGAGTATGCCGGCAAAGTGAACGTATACAAGGTAAATGTAGACAATTGCCCTGAGATTGCCCAAGCATACGGCATTGCGTCCATCCCTACACTATTCTTTGTACCAGTCGAGGGTGCGCCATTAAAAGCCGTGGGAATGATGAGCAAGGAGGAAATAGTTGATAACATTTCCAAAATAATGAAATAAAGCAAACTGCATAAATCCACAAAATATGGTGCCCCAAAAGAAATGAGGCACCATTTTTTATGGCTCAGTAGAAATTCTGTGTGGGTAATATTGTACAAGTATGCTCGTTTTCTATCTAGAATATCTTATTCTGAGGTTAATTTTACTCTTAACCTGGTATCGTATATTCTTTCTGTTGTCGTTCTATCTTAACTTTTCGTCGCGCGAAAAGTTACAAAAGCGCCCGTCACACGTAAAAATTAGTCACAACAGCCTTCTGCTCACAAGTTGCAGGCAACATTCTTCGGCCGGCTGGGTGCTGAAGCACACTCCTTTGGGAACATAAATGTTCCGTCGTCGCAAACATTGCTCATTCGCAATGGTGCCTCAAACAACTTCTCGTTCAAACAGGGGGGAGAGGACAACTCGCTGTTCACGAAGAAACATCATCACATATATGCACCGCTCAAACAATTCCTCTCCTTATCCGATGTTTGAACGGTTGTTTGCTGTAATTTGACTTTGTCTAGCCTGCTTGCGTTCGTGGTGCAATTACAAACGGGTTTGTATTGCACTCACTTACCCGCAACCTTTATCTGTGACGGATATTAAGGAAATTACCTTTGGCGGGTTATAAGTCTAACCAGAGTCAACTTATATCAGGGAAAGGCTCCAATCGGAGTCAACCTAAATCAGGTAATGACAAACCTCCCTACAATTGTGGGTGACCCAAATTTTGGGTCACCCACAATTTATTGAATGTGCTTTATCGGATGCTTACGATACTTACCGTTGTCTCACTTAACCAGCACCTTTTTGCCATTGAGTATGTAGATACCATTAGCCGGGTTTTCAACAGCACGGCCGTTGAGGTCGTAGTAAATACCGTTGTCCTCTCCGCTTTCTGCTTTCACATCGTCAATGCCGGTAAAGTCCATCTCCATAATATAGAAGAACAGATTCCACGGTTCTCTTTTTTCATATAACGATTTGCTGCCATTTGGAACATACAACGTTGCATTATCATATACCGCATTGGTAAATATATTTGTATTACCCCTGATTGGTTTTTCTGCCCCCACCTTAATTTCTGCAATTTTATCGCATTCAGCAAAGGCATAATTACCGATACTCTCAATGGCGCTGCTTATGTAAAGTGTCTCTAAATTACTGCAACCACAGAACGCACAATCTCCAATGCTTGTAACGCTATTACCAATTATAATGCTTGTAAGCCCGGTACAATTATAGAACGCATAATCCGGGATGTTTTTTACGTTTTCTCCAATTGTTACTGTTGACAATGCTGTGCAACCGCTAAACACTGAACTGCCCATAGATGTACAATTCTCAGCATTAAAATTAACGCTTGTAAGCCCGGTGCAATTCTCGAACGCCCCGTTTCCAATGCTTGTAACGCCGTTACCAATTACAACACTTGTAAGCCCGGTGCAACCATCGAACGCCTCAGGTCCAATGCTTGTAACGCTGTTAGGGATTGTTATGCTTGTAAGGCTTGAGCAACCTTCGAACGCATAATTACCAATTCTTGTAACGCTGTTAGGGATTGTAATGCTTGTAAGGCCTGAGCAATTCTTGAACGCAGACCAGCCTATGCTTGTAACGCTATTACCAATTACAACACTTGTAAGGCTTGAGCAACCTTCGAACGCATAACTTCCAATGCTTGTAACGCTGTTAGGGATTGTGATGTTTGTAAGGCTTGAGCAACCTTCGAAGGCACAACCCGGGATGTTTTTTACGTTTTCTCCAATTGTTACTGTTGACAATGCTGTACAACGGTTAAACACTGGATTAGAATAATCCCCCATATCTGTACAATTCTCAGCATTAAAATTCACGCTTGTAAGCCCGGTGCAACCATAGAACGCATACCCTCCAATGCTTGTTACGCTGTTGGGGATTGTAATGCTTGTAAGCCCGGTGCAACCATAGAACGTCCTATGTCCAATGGTTGTTACACTATTAGGGATAGTAATGCTCATAAGCCCTGTGCAACCACTGAACGCACCCTCTTCAATGCTTGTAACGCTATTACCAATTACAACACTTGTAAGGCTTGAGCAATTCATGAACGCATACCATTCAATGCTTGTAACGCTATTAGGTATTTCAATGCTTGTAAGGCCAGTGCAAGAATAGAACGCATACCCTCCAATGCTTGTAACGCTGTTAGGGATTGTAATGCTTGTAAGCCCGGTGCAACCATAGAACGTCCTATGTCCAATGGTTGTTACGCTGTTGGGGATTGTAATGCTTGTAAGCCCGGTGCAACCATAGAACGCCCACCTACCAATGCTTGTAACGCTGTTGGGGATTGTTATGCTTGTAAGGCTTGAGCAACCGTAGAACGCATAATCCGGGATATTTTTTACGTTTTCTCCAATTGTTACTGTTGACAATGCTGTACAACCGCTAAACACAGGATAAGAAGAACTGCCCATATCTGTACAATTCTCAGCATTAAAATTAACGCTTGTAAGGCCTAAGCAATGTTCGAACGCACTGTATCCAATGCTTGTAACGCTGTTAGGGATTGTTATGCTTGTAAGGCCTAAGCAACGTTCGAACGCACGATTACCAATGCCTGTAACGCTGTAGGTTGTACCATTATATGTTACACTTTCGGGAATTACCACATCGCCGATGTAATCAAAAAAATAATAATCGTTATATTTATTGTAGGTTACCTCAACAGTTTTCTTTTCCTCGGACAGGATGTTGTAATAAATATTGTCCACTCCAAAATTGTAGGCAGTAGCAACTGTTGCGCACAGCAACTGCAATGCTGTGAATAGATATTTTAAATGTTTCATATTTTGTTATATTAAGAGAAATCTATTACTTCAGGTTTGCCTTGAAGAATTCTGCTATCTGCTGGAACAGGTGGAAACGTGTGTTTGCACCGTGGTATATACTGTGGTTGCAGTCGGGGTAGAGGGCTGTCTCGAACTTTTTGTTTGCCTGGGTGAGGGCACCTATGTAATGTATCATGTTGCGTAGATGCACATTGTCATCGGCTGTACCGTGTACAAGCAGCAGGTGCCCGTTGAGGTTGGCTGCGTTTACAACAGCAGAACCTTTGTCGTATCCCTCCTTGTTCTCCTTTGGTGTGCGCATGTAACGCTCTGTGTACACTGTGTCATAGAAACGCCAGTCACTTGGTGCAGCAACTGCAACACCTGCCTTGAATACAGCCTCGGGTTGGCTCATTGACATCAGTGTGTTATAACCGCCGAAACTCCAGCCCCAGATACCGATGTTCTTTGCATCAACGTAGGGTAGTGAGGCCATGTATTTTGCCGCTTCAACCTGGTCGGCCGGTTCGTACTGGCCAATCTTAAGGTATGTGCATTTGCCGAACTCTGTACCGCGTCCGCCTGTACCACGCCCGTCAACGCATACCATGATGAATCCTTCACCTGCCATGTAACTCTCGAACATTGCATTGCCGTAGTTGCCTATGTACCAGTTGTCGGTTACCTGCTGTGAGTATGGACCGCTGTACTGGAAGAGCACTACGGGGTACTTTTTGCCTGCATCAAAGTCATTCGGTTTTATCATCCAGCCGTTGAGCTCAACGCCGTCGCTTGTGGTGAATGTGAAGAACTCCTTTGAGGGCATGTCGAACTTCGCGAGTTTCTCTGTGAGTGCCTTGTTGTCGATAAGCGTCTTCAACTGTTTGCCGTTGCAGTCATTTGTTGTAACTGTATGTGGGGTGTCGATGCTTGAGAATGTGTTGATGAAATATTTCATTCCGGTGCTGAAGACTGCTGAGTTTGTGCCCTCGCGCTTGCTTAATTTTGTCTTTTTGCCCTTGGCATTTACCTTATATATACTTTCGCGTAGCGGGCTGCCCTCGTTGCTTGAGTAATAGAATTCGTTTTTCCTCTTGTCCCAACCGTAGAACTTCTTTACTTCATAATCGCCGGTTGTGATAGGACGTACCAGTTCGCCTGCAAGGTTGTAGAGGTATAACTGGTTATATCCGCTGCGTTCGCTCTGGAACACGAAGTGCTTGTCAAGGAACTCTATGCCGCTGTATGTCTGCTCGTTGAGATATGTGTCGCTTTCCTCGCGCAGAATTGTTCTGCTGACACCTGATTGTGGGTTCACAGCCTGTATCTCGAGCACACTCTGGTGGCGGTTGAGGGTGAGCACAGCAAGCATGGTCGGGTCTTTTGTGAACTTGATGCGGGGAATGTAGCCCTCTTCGGGAATGTTCACGTCGAGCCGGCGTGTAACCTTGCTCTTAATGTCGAACGAGTGAACCGATACTTTTGCGTTGTCGGCTCCTGCTACAGGATATTTGAAACTGTAGGGTTTGCTGAAATCAAAATATTCTTTGCTCTCGCCGCCGCTGTACATAGGCATATCATACATCATCACTTCGCTTTCGTCGTACTTGATGTATGCAAGCATCTTGCTGTCGGCGCTGAAGTCGAATGAACAGTTTGTCGCGAACTCTTCTTCGTAGACCCAATCGGGGATACCGTTTATAATCTTGCGGAATTCGCCGTCTGTGGTCACTTGTGATTCGCTGTTGCTGAACAGCAGTTTTACAAGGAAGATGTTGTTGTCGCGCACGAATGCAATCATTGTTCCGTCGGGTGAGAATTTTGGAACCTGTTGTGCGCCGTTCTGTGACAATGCTTCGGCCTTGTTGTTCTTGCGGTTGAAAATGTAGTGCTCTGCGGTGAAGGAGTGGCGGTAGATGCCGCGTGTCTTTGTCTGCAGAAGTATCAGTTTCTCGTCGGGCGAGAACTGGTAGCCGTCAATGCGTTTCTCGTCGAATCCGCGTGCTGTCGCAATGTTGAACAGTGTGTCTACAATCTCACCATTCTTGAATGAACCTTTGAGAATCATTGTACGGTCGCCGCTCATGCGTGCGAAATGTTCACCGTCGGCCATTGGTTTTATGGGTGCGTATGTCTCGGGCCAGTAGCCTCCGTACATCACGTCGTGTAGAGTGACATTGTTGCCTGCCATTGCTGCTGTTGCAATGAACATAACTGTCAGTAATGAAAATAGGTGTTTCATAATGTTTTTATATTTTGTTTGTTATCTCTTTTATCTTTTCCGCTTTTACCTTTCCGCTTCCTTGTACCACGAAGCATACATTACATAGTCGTTCGCTATGCGCTTTACAATATCTTCCTGCTGTTCCTTGCTCACCTCTTTTATCTTCTTGGCGGGAACGCCGGCATATATCCAGCCGCTCTCTACACGCATACCTGAAGTTACGAGCGCGTTGGCTGCTACAATGGCTCCGCTCTCTACAATGGCATTGTCAAGCACTGTCGCTCCCATGCCAATGAGGCAATTGCTCTGAATTGTGGCACCGTGAACGGTTGCATTGTGCCCGATGGAGACGTTGTCGCCAATGACGGTTCTTGAACGTTGGTATAGTGTGTGTATCACAGCACCGTCCTGTATGTTGACATTGTTGCCTATGCTGATGCTGTTTACATCTCCACGAAGCACGGTGCCGAACCATATCGAGCAGTTGTCGCCTATGGTGACATCGCCAATTATGGCCGCGGTCTCGGCCATATAACAGTTCTTGCCTATGGCCGGAGTAAAACCTCTTACCTCTTTTATTATTGCCATGGTTGTTTATTCGTTGCCTGTGGCGTTGCCGCTCTCTTTTCTCGAAGGTTTGCGGTAACGTCTGCGGTTATTTCTTTTTTTCTTCTCTTTGTTTTCGCCTTGCCCGGTTGTTGCAACAGCATTGGCTGTGGCCTGTTCTTTGCTTTTGTCAGGTGCAGGCCTTGTACTTTTGGGCTTCCTCTCCCGCCTCTCTGCGCTGTTGCCGTTCTTGCCTTTTGCGGTTTTGCCTTGGCTTCTCTTGCGGTTACCGCTTCGGCCTTTGCGCGCTCCCTCTTTCTGCTTCTTTTGCGGCGCATATTCCGGTGCTTCTCCAAGTTCGGAAGGTATTTCCATTTTCGTGACTTCCTGTTCTATGAAATCTTCAATGCGTTTGAAGTACTCCTGGTCTTCTACTGATACGAATGTTATTGCCCGTCCTTTGCTGCCGGCGCGCGCTGTGCGTCCGATGCGGTGTATGTAGTCATCGCAATCGCGTGGAACATCGTAGTTTATTACAATGCGTATATCGTCGATGTCTATTCCGCGGGCAAGAATGTCGGTTGCCACAATCATGTCAATTTTGCGGCTCTTGTATTGGTACATTATCTCGTCACGTTCGCTTTGTGTGAGGTCGCTGTGCATTTCACCGACATTGAATCCGTGGCGGCGTATTTCGCGTGCAATCTCCTTAACCTTCGTTTTGCGCGATGCAAAGAGTATTACTCTCTCGCTGCTCTCGGTTTCGAAAATCTTGTTTATGATACCCATTTTTTGGCCTTCGTGGCAGACGTATGCCTGTTGTGTAATGCCTTCGGCCGGTTTTGCCAATGCGAGGGTTATCTGCACGGGGTCGTTGAGTATCTCTTTTGCAAGGCGACGTATCTCCTCGGGCATGGTTGCCGAGAACAGCATGGTCTGTCTCTCCTTGGGCATCTGCTTGGCAATTGTCATTATGTCGTTGCAGAAACCCATGTCAAGCATACGGTCGGCCTCGTCAAGTATGAAGAACGATACTTTTGAAAGGTCTATGTTGCCAAGGTTTATGTGGCTTATGAGCCTTCCCGGGGTGGCTACAATTATATCGGCACCTTTAGACATGCCGCGCAGTTCCTGTTCGTAGCGCTGTCCGTCATTGCCGCCATAAACGGCTACACTGGATACTTGCATGAAGTATGTGAATCCTTCGAGCTGGCGGTCTATCTGTTGTGCCAGTTCTCGGGTGGGAGCCATTATTATGCAGTTTATTGAGTCCTCAGGGTACTCGCCACGGCACAGTTTGTTGAGTACCGGCAGCAGATAGGCCGCTGTCTTTCCTGTTCCGGTCTGTGCAACACCTATTAGGTCGCGCCCTTCCAACAGCGGCTGCAATGTCTGTTCCTGAATGGGGGTGCACTCTACAAAGTTCATGGCGTCAAGCGCGTCAAGCACTTCGTCTTCAAAGTCAAATTCGTCAAAATACATCTGTGTGTCTGTTCTATTTTATCTTGGTGCTCTGCGATAAAGGAATATCGCAATGAAAGTGAAGAGTATGTTCGGAATCCACACGGCCAACATTACCGGCATCTGTTCGGCAAAGGCTGATGAAACAGTCTGGAACATTATGTAAGAGAAACTCAATCCCAGTCCTATTCCGAGTGATAGTCCCATGCCGCCTTTCCTTTTTCTTGATGAGAGGGATGCTCCTATCACTGTAAGGATGAATGAGGCAAATGACATTGCAATGCGCTTATGGTATTCTATTTCAAACGGTTTTATGTTGCTCATGCCTCGGGCCTTCTGCTTGTCAATATACCTGCTCAACTGGGGGCTTGTCATTGTCTCTTGTTCGCCCTCGGAGATAAGAAAATCGGAAGGTTCCAGCGGTAATACTGTGTCAATCGCCTCACGGTTGCTTGAACGTATTATCTCCTTGTCGTCCTTCAGTTCCCTTATTACCCAGCGTCTTGCTGTCCATGTTCCCGGTTTGTCGGGGTCGTGGGTTATGTTGCTTGCGGTCATGCGTGAAACAAGTTTCTTGTTCTCGAACTTGTCGAGCGAGAATCTCCAGCCCATGTTGTTGCGGCTTTCATACCTCTCCATGAATGCGATTGTGTTGTCATCAATCTTTATCTGTATGTTGGTCGCTGCTTCAACTTTCTTCTTTCTGTTGTGCTCCTGTTCAAAAGCAAGCCTTGTCTTGTTGCCTTGCGGTATTACGTATGCGCTGAGTACAAATGTCATGATTGCAATGATTCCGGCCGAAACCATGTATGGCTTCATAAGTCGCCGGAAACTGACACCCGAAGCGAACATTGCGATTATTTCGGAATTGTCGGCAAGTTTCGAGGTGAAATAGATTACCGAGATAAAGACGAACAATGCACTGAAGGTGTTTGCGTAGTAGGGCGCAAGGTTCAGATAGTAGTCAAATATAATCTCGCCTGTTGTGGCATTTGATGTGGCGAACTTGTCAATCTTTTCGTTGTAGTCAAAAACGACTATAACGATGATGATGAGCGCCAAGGAGAAAAAGTATGTTCCGAGGAACTTCTTTATTATGTACCAGTCAAGCCTCTTGAGCCTAAAGTAATCAAGCCATTTCATGGTAAACTGTTGTTTTATTCCCTGTCTTGTGTTTCTTCTTGTTTATTGCCTCAAAGCCGGCGTGTCACATTCTCAAGCATTGTCTTTTTCCACGCTGCATAGTCATCCATGAGTATATGCTTGCGTGCTTCCTGTGTCAGCCAAACGTAGAAAGCGAGGTTGTGGATTGATGCAATTTCCAGTGCAAGCAGTTCCTGGGCAATGAACAGGTGGCGAAGATATGCCTTGCTGTAGAGGGTGTCTACTAATGATGCACCGTCTTCCTCGATAGGGGAGTAGTCATACTTCCATTTTTCGTTCCTCATGTTCATGATGCCGTTCTTGGTGAAGAGCATGGCATTGCGCCCGTTGCGTGTGGGCATGACGCAGTCGAACATATCAACACCGCGTTCTATGCCTTCAAGGATATTCGCCGGCGTTCCCACACCCATAAGATAACGCGGCTTGTCTGTTGGAAGAATCTCGTTCACCACTTCAATCATTTCGTACATCTTTTCGGCAGGCTCGCCCACGGCCAGGCCTCCAATTGCATTGCCGGCGGCTTCTTTCGATGCAATGAACTCTGCCGACTGCCTGCGAAGGTCGGGGTATACACAACCCTGTACAATGGGGAACAACTGCTGCCGGTAACCGTACAGAGGCTTGGTCTCGTTCAGGCGCTCTATGCAACGGTCGAGCCAGCGGTGTGTCCTCTCCATGGACTTCTTGGCATAATTGTAATCGGCTGTACCTGGTGTACATTCGTCAAATGCCATTATAATGTCGGCTCCAATGCTGCGCTCAATGTCCATGACTCTTTCGGGTGAGAAAAAGTGCTTTGAACCGTCGATGTGTGAACGGAACTCAACTCCCTCTTCACTCATCTTGCGTATGTCCTTCAGCGAAAATACCTGGAATCCTCCGCTGTCGGTCAGTATCGGGCGGTCCCATGAGTTGAACTTGTGCAGTCCTCCGGCTTTTTCCAGCACGTCGAGTCCCGGCCGCAGATAGAGATGATAGGTGTTGCCAAGTATAATCTGTGCCTTAATGTCTTCTTTAAGGTGTGGTATCTGTACTCCTTTGACGGAACCAACTGTTCCAACAGGCATGAAAATCGGGGTCATTATATCCCCATGGTCGGTTGAGAGTACTCCGGCACGAGCCTTGCTGCCGCTGTCGGTATGTATAAGGTTGAACTTCACGTCAGTCAATCAGGTTAATCGGGTTCTTTACTTTCTTTTTGAGCAGTGCAATGTCGAGCACTTCCTTTATGTCGTTCACGTAGTGGAATGTGAGCCCTGTAACGTACATTTCGGGAATTTCCTCTATATTGCGTCTGTTATCCTCGCATATTATGATGTCTGTTATTCCGGCACGTTTGGCTGCAAGAATCTTCTCTTTTATACCGCCAACCGGCAGAACTTTGCCTCGCAGTGTTATTTCGCCGGTCATGGCTATGTTTGCCCTTACCTGGCGCTGTGTCAGTGCCGATACCAATGCTGTTGTCATGGTTATGCCTGCCGACGGCCCGTCCTTGGGTATCGCTCCTTCGGGAACATGAAGGTGTATGTTCCATTTCTCAAACACTTCGTATGGTATTTCGAGTTCGGATGCATGCGATTTTACATATTCCAAAGCAAGCATGGCCGATTCCTTCATTACATCTCCCAAGTTTCCTGTGAGTGTCAGTTTTTCGCCCTTGCCACGGCTTATGCTTGTCTCTATGAAGAGTATCTCTCCACCGACGGCTGTCCATGCGAGACCTGTCACCACGCCTGCATATTCATTGCCTTGGTACTTCTCGCGGGAGAATTCCTTTACTCCGAGCAACTCCTTAAGGTCGGCTGGTTTGATGTTTCTTGTCGCAATCTCTCCGGTTGTAGCCTTCTGGCATGCCAGGCGACGGAATATCTTGCCAATCTTCTTTTCAAGGCTGCGTACTCCCGATTCCCTTGTGTAGTTTTCGATTATCTGCTCCAAAGCCTGTTTTGAGATTGTCACTTTCTCCTTTGAAATGCCGTTGGCTTCTTTTTCCTTTGGAATGAGGTGACGCTTGGCTATTTCAATCTTCTCTTCGGTGAGGTAACCGCTTACCTCAATAAGTTCCATGCGGTCGAGCAGTGGTGCCGGAATGTTTGCAAGGTTGTTTGCGGTGGCAATGAACATAACCTTTGAGAGGTCGTAGTCGACATCGAGGAAGTTGTCGTGGAATCCTTTGTTCTGTTCCGGGTCAAGGACTTCAAGCAATGCCGATGAGGGGTCGCCGTGTACCCTGTTCTGTCCCACCTTGTCAATTTCGTCAAGGATGAATACCGGGTTGTCGGAACCGGCCTTGGCAATGTTCTTGAGTATGCGGCCGAGCATGGCACCGACGTATGTCCTGCGGTGTCCGCGAATTTCGGATTCGTCATGTATTCCACCCAATGACATTCTCACGTATTTCCTTTTCAGGGATTCTGCTATTGAGCGGCCGAGTGATGTCTTGCCCACTCCCGGAGGACCATAAAGGCAGATTATGGGTGACTTCAGGTCGCCGCGCATCTTTATCACAGCCAAGTGTTCAAGTATTCTCTCCTTTACCTTTTCAAGGCCATAGTGGTCGCTGTCAAGTACCTTGCGTGCATTGTTTATATCGAGGTTGTCGGTTGTGCATTTTCCCCAAGGCAGACTGACGAACTGTTGCAGGTAGTTCAATTGTACATGATAGTCGGGGCTCTGCGGATTTATCCTGTCGAGTTTTGCCAACTCCTTTTCGAATATGTCTTCAATCTCCTGACTCCAGCCTTTTTCTTCGGCCTTGGCACGGAGTTCCATGCAGTCTTGTTCCTGAATGCTGCCGCCAAGTTCTTCCTGCAGATTCTTTATCTGCTGCTGTACAAAATATTCTTTCTGTTGCTGGTCAATCTCCTTGTGGGTCTTGTGGAGAATGCTGCGTTGCATCTCAACCAACTGCCTCTCGCGGTCAAGATAGGTCAGAAGCCTGAAGGCGCGTTCTTTTATTGAATTTTCAAAAAGCAATTCCACCTTTTCCTCCAAGGTTATCTTGATGTTGGTACACAGGAAATTCAGCATCTGTACTTCCTCGTGTATCGTGCTCATGTTGAATGTGGCTTCCTCTGTGTTTTCCGACATTCTGAAAATCTCCAATGCGTTTTCCTTGCAACTCTGGACAAGCATGTGGAATTCTTTGTCGCTTTTTAGAGTCTCGGGTATGCTGCTGACCTTTCCTGTGATGTAAGGACGCTTGCTTTCTATGCTCTCAAGCCTTATTTTCTGTACTCCTTGCAGTATTACAGTGGTGCCGCTGTCGGGAATGTCCAGAATGCGTACTACTTTTGCGACAGTTCCTACATTGTAGACATCGTCAAAGCCCGGTTCCTCTGTTTTTGGGTCTTTTTGGCAAACTACTGCAATATTTATGTTTTCGTTCTTTACTGCGTCAATAAGGTTCTGTGATGAAGGACGACCGACTGTCACGGGAAGAACTGATGTGGGGAACAATACCATGTTGCGCAATGGTAATACCGGCATTATTTCACCATCGTATTTCACATTAGCCTCGTCGCTGCTGAAATCTGCAATAATAGAAATTGGGCTGTTGTTTTCGTCTTCTGCCTGGAAAAAATCGTTTTTTATATTCTTTTTTCTCATTCTGTTTGTGGTTTAAATATTTTGTCCGGGTCAATCGCTGTTTTTTTGGGTTCAGCGATGCCCGCTTCATGCAAAGATACTGCTTTTTGCTGATTTGCAGAAATATTCTCTATAATAAAATATTATAATTATAAAATTACTTCAAAATTACTTCAAAATGGATTTGTGTTACATTGCGCGGTGGTCGTCTGTTGTTGTTTTTGCTGTGTTTGTTTTGGTTGTATGGCTTAAATTTGTCATGTTTTGCTTTATTTGCGATAATTTTGCATTACTTTTGCATGTCGGGTGACCGCAGTTTCATCATTTGTGTTCAAATGGCTGCTTGCCTGATGACCGTAATTTGTATTTTGCATGGAAAACAAGAAGAGCATACTGTTTCTCATAAATCCTAAATCGGGTGTCCAAAAGAAAAAGAATATACCTGCCTTGATTGAGAAATATCTTGACAAAGATAAATTTGATTGCACTGTCGCGTTTACTCAATATATGGGTCATGCGGCGGAACTTGCAAAGGAGGCTTCCGATAATAATGTGGACATTGTCGTTGCTGTAGGCGGTGATGGAACTATCAATGAAGTGGGTTCTTCAATCGTGCACACTAATACAGCCTTGGGTGTTATACCTTGCGGTTCGGGAAATGGTTTTGCGCGTCATCTTGGCGTGCCTGTTGATGTGCGCAAGGCAATTGAGTTCATAAACAATGCCTCGCCGGTGTGTATCGATTACGGCAAATTGAACGGTCGGCCTTTCTTTTGCTCCTGTGGTGTGGGATTTGATGCAGTTGTGAGCAATAATTTTGCTAAAGGAACCCGTCGCGGCCTGCTCAGTTACATTCAGAATACACTTGTGGGTTATGTTACCTACCAATGTGAGGAGTATGAGGTTGAAATTCCCAACGTTTCAAAGCATTACAAGGCTTTTCTTATTGCTTGCGGAAATGCATCGCAGTATGGAAACAATGCTTACATAACCCCGTATGCGTCTATGCGTGACGGCTTGCTGAATGTATCAATACTCAAGCCTTTTCTGCCTGTCGAGGCTCCGGTGATTGCAGCACAACTGTTCAGCAACAATGTCGACAGCAGTGACCGCATTGTTACCCTTTCAGTGCCTTGGATAAAAATAAAAAGGAGTGTGCCCGGGCCTGTTCATTATGACGGTGAGCCTTGTGTTATGGATGCGGAATTGTTCGTTGAGGTTGTTCCCTCCGGCCTTAATGTGCTTGCGGGCGAGGAGTGGGACGGAACGTGCGTTCCGGTGCCGCTTTACAGGCAGTTCTACGATGTTATTGCCGGCAGTGTGGGGTGAAACTGAAATCTGAAAACTGAAAACTGAAAACTGAAATCTGCGGGCAGTGGGGTTAAAAGTCTTGTGCTTTAGTGATTCTTAACGTTCACTGTGATCTGTAGAGTGATGCCGTATGGCGGGTGTGTTTGAGGCTTATTTCTTTGGTTAAAAAATATTACATTATCTTTAGGTAGAAGTCGCGCAGTATTTCTTGCGCTTCCTTGCTGTAGATTCCGGGGCTATCTTCCAGTACAAGTGTTTGTGTGACAGTGTCGCAACTGTAGCCGCGTTTGAATTCCACAAGAACTCTTTTGGGTGCCTTGCGTGGAGTTGTCTTTATATATGTGACGCGCGAGGGGCAGAATACGCAAAGTGCGGCTGCGTCTTTCCACTCTTCAAGAATGTCTGTCGGTATTACAATTGAAATTTTCCCGTCGGTTGTGAGCATTTCGCTGGCTTTTCTGAAAAAACTGTTGCAATCGAGCGTGTCGCTGTGGCGGGCCATGGTACGTGACTGCTCATCGCATTTCAGACTGTTGACAAAGTAGGGCGGGTTGCATACAATACTGTCAAACGGCGTGGTGGGGGAGTATTGCAGTATATCACAGTTCACTATTTCTATTCTATCGCTCCAGGGGCAGTTGTTTGTGTTAGCTGCTGCCTGCTCGGCTGCATTATTCTCTATTTCAATGCCGATGACATGTGCATTGCTGCGTTGTGCTGCCATTATGGCTATGAGGCCGCTGCCGCAACCTATATCAAGAATCCTGTGGCTGTTGGAGCAATCGAACCAACCGCCCAGCAGACAACCGTCTGTGCCTACCTTCATGGCGCATCCGTCCTGGCGGATTGTGAATTGCTTGAATTGGAAATAGTTGTTTGACATATTAAAAAAAAGGGCTCAGTAGAAATTCAGTGTGGGTAATATTGTACATGTACGATTATTTTCTATCTTGAATATCTTATTCTGAGGTTAATTTTACCCTTAATCAATTATCTTGTATTCCTCTTGCAGTTGTTCTATCATGTTCTTTTGGCGGCCAAAAGAACGAAAAGCCCCGGCACAGAGTTCACC
>JAZNDZ010000116.1:0-3638 GCA_045588345.1 Bacteroidaceae bacterium | reverse complement strand
AAACGTGATTGCTTTTTCGTATGCTTCCTTCAAATCGAGGTTCATAGATTGTTCTTCAATGCTTTTGCCTTTCAGACTAACGCCATGGTCGAACATGATTTGATTCTCCAACTCGGTGATGGTGGAGCCTTCGATGGCGGTAGAATGGGTAATCAGCGAGTAGAGATAGAATTTGTTATAGTCTATCTGATTGTCGATACCGAGTTCCCGATATTGGGTGAGAAGCTTTTCTAATTTGTTTGTCATTCTGTTTTCTCCCTACTTTTTTTGGGCAAAGATAGCGTTTTCTCCCTACTTTTCGATGTTTTCTCCCTACTTTTTGTTTTTTGCGGACGCGTATTGAATTATGAATTATAAATTATGAATTTTGACTATACCTTGGCGTTAAAAATCTAAAGATGTTTTGACTGACCGAAGGGAAGTAATTATGAATTCAAAGACGCAATCCGTATATATGTTTGTTCGTTTCGGTTTTCGCGGACACGGCACGCCGTGTCCCTACTTGTTTCGGTTATCTTTTAATTTTTAATTTTTAATTCTTAATTTATCAAGTCCCTACATGTTCGGTTTTCCGGACGCGTCGTGCCGCGTCCCTACTTGTGCTTTTTTGAAGCGTAAGTAGCGATGGAGGTTGGTCGTAAGTTATGATGTGGGTTGGTCGTAAGTTACGATGTGATTTTGCGTAGGAAAAAATGGTTAGTGTTACCCGGTAACAGGTAACAGTGGGGTATAAATTAGGGGCAGGCGGACCCTGCCCCTATGTTGGGTTCGGTTTTGCGGACGCAATGCGTTGCGTCCCTACTTGGTGGCGGGGCTTTTTATTGTAAGTGATATTTTTGATAATAGACGGGGCGCTATGTGCAGAATGATAAAATTATTTATTATATTTGCCCGATATAATAAAAAGTATGAATATTTTGCGTTTCTTCCTTATAAGATTAACCTTGCCTGTAATATTGCTGATATTGCCAATGCTTAGTGCAATGGGGCAAGAGGCTTTTCGTGATTTAGAACAAGAGGCAACTCTCTTTTTCCAAAGTAAATCGGGAATTGATTCTACTAACTTGTACAGAATAGATGTTGATTCTATTTCGGAAAACATTATTCTTTTTAATTTCTTGGTTCGCCCTTCAGAGTTTGAGGTAAAAGATACTGGTTTTGTGCTGATGGGCAAAATGGATAGTCAATCACGGGTTTTAGCTTATAGCGATACGCGTGAACTGAATGTAGAATCTGTTACGATTAAACGGTTGCTTCGCTCTTATCAAGAACAGATAGATACGCTTAAATCAAGGGGGTTGCCTTTTGTAAATGTAGCTACGAATCAAAACGAATGTAAACCTCTGTTGGGTGATATAGAGTGGGGACAGGGTATGCCTTACAATAATTATTTGCCGATTAATGAAAATGGCGATCGTTATCTGTTGGGATGTATGGCCACTGCTATGGGGCAAATAATGTGCTATCATCAATATCCGGAAACGGGTGAAAATCACTCCTTGTTTATAAATCACTTGGAAAGTGATGCACCTTCGGTTATGATAGACTATTCTGATTATAATGTAGATTGGAAACAGGTAAATCATCAATATCTGCCCAAAGATTCGTTGGAAGCCCGTGTGGATATTTGTGAGTTGCTGTATTATTGTGCATTGTCTGTAGGTGCTGAATTTTCTTCGAATGGAACGAGCGCTACCATAGTAAATGCACATCAATCTTTTTTGCAGCACTTTAAATATCATCCGAAGGCGGCTTTATTAGATGGCGTAAATACTCCGCCAAATGTAGTTTTGTCTTCCTTGTATCGAGAACTGAATCAGAAACGACCCATTATGGTTAGCTCTTTTGGGCATGCTTTTCTTTGTGATGGATATCAGGATAATTATTTTCATTTGAATTGGGGTTGGTATGGACAGTGTAATGGCTATTATCTGTTTTCACTATTGCCTGAAAATGAACAATTGTGTATGCCGGAGAATGCTATTGTTGATCTTTTCCCCCGCACACAACAACCGGATGTGAGTCTTAGTGTTACGATGGAAGTTCCTGGTACTTTGAAGGATAAATTGCCCTTGGATGATGAGTTATGGAAGGTGTCTGACTTGAAGGTAACAGGCCCTCTTAATGGTAAGGATATTGCATTGCTTAGACAGATGGCTGGTGCTAAGCAGGGTTGGGAGAATGGAGGAACCTTGCAATATTTAGATTTAAAAGGAGCTTCTTTTGTATATGATTCTACGGCTGTTTATTTCAATCGTGATTTGAAACGTGAGCATGCGGTTTATACCTATTCGCAAACGGTAAATGGCGTAACAACCAGTAAGGAATATGACTTTGAACATCTGACAAAACAGGAATGGGATGAGTTCTGTATGATACAAAATAATTTAGATGGGCCCAAGGAGTGCTTGTATTTTACTAAAAACGAGGATTACTATGAAGGCTTGTTGGTGCAGAATAATGAGGTGGGCTCTTCGATGTTTAAGGATTGTATAAGTTTGCGTAGGATGGTGTTGCCTGATTCGGTTAAGGTGATAGGCTATGAGGCTTTTCGTGGTTGTTTCCTACTAAGAGAACTTACCTTGCCGATAGCATTAGAAAGAGTGGAGTCGTCTGTGTTTTCAAGATGTACAATGCTTGATTGTTTGAATTTGAATGAAATGAATCCTTCTTTGACGATGGTAGAGGGCGCTTTATATACCAAGGATATGAAGCGATTGATATGTTACTTGCCCTACTATAGAAGGACGCATTTTAGAATTCCTGATAGCGTGGAAGAAATTCGAGATTATGCTTTTGCCGATAATCTATTCTTGTCAGACATTCAATTACCTCCGCATATTAAATACATTCCTAATGGATTATTCTATAAATGTATGTCATTGAAGCACGTTAATGTGCCTGTGGGTGTTGTTGAGGTGAAGAATTGGGCTTTTTCGTATTGCCGTAGCTTGGTGGATGTTTATATACCTTCTACTGTGACGTATATTGGTGAGGAGGCTTTCTCAAGGTGTCACTCGCTGGAACGTATTTATTGTTTCCCAGATTTGATAGGTATTCATCCTACTTCGAATAATGAATTACAAGAATTAGAAGTTGAAATTTGTGAAATCGTACAATAATAAAAGAGGGTACTTCAAGGTACCCTCTTTTATTCGTATTACTCGGCAATCGTTTCTGCTGGTTCTTCGTCGATGCGGACGTTGAAGTAGTCTTCGAGTTCTTTTTCGGCGGAGTTGTCCACGTTTTGGAGGTCGCGGATGATGACGCCATTCTCTAACAGGGCGATGCGTGAGCAGACATCGACGGTGTGGTTGAGGTTGTGGCTGGAGATGATGACGGTGGCGTTGTGCTCTTCGCTATACTTCTTCAGCAATTGCTTGATGATGAGCTGCGAGCTGGGGTCGAGGAAGTTGAAGGGCTCGTCCAGGATGAGCAGGCGGGGGTGGTGGATCATAGCGGAGATGATGCCTATCTTTTGCTTGTTGCCCATGGAGTAGTTGCGGATGAACTTCTTCTGGCCAATGACTTCGTCGTTCATGAAGCGCTCGAAGGGTTGCAGGCGTTCGTTCACGGTCTCTTTGCTGAGGCCGTACATCTTGCCGATGAACTGGAAGTATTCCTCGGGGGTGAGGTAG
>JAZNDZ010000115.1:0-64418 GCA_045588345.1 Bacteroidaceae bacterium | reverse complement strand
GGGTTCAAGCCCCGCGTCGAGTACTGACCAGCCGACAACTGCTTTGGGCTGTTGACGTCTGTTTTTATCAGATTTCAAGTAATCTCCGGCAATGTTCCAGAGCTGCCGGCAATGGGTTACAGCCTCATCGTTCACGCATATAACACACATTGTTATCAAAATCAAATAGTGCAATAATCCTCCGGAAGTATTTTATTCCCAAGCACCCTTCTGTCGTGAATTTGGGAAGTGTGCCTGTTATAGCAATTGTCGGGGAGCTGAACCTCATCCCTCCTACCGAGAACATATCGGGGACAAAGGCCTCGGCAACGACATTTCCCTTTCTGTCGTACCCCTTTTGCAACTCTATTTTTGGATTATCGTCAAAGAAATCCTGCACTCTCTTTCTATGCTTGAACAGGAACAGCATCGATGCATTGCCTAAGTCGATATTGAAATTTCCTTTCAATGAGGCAACATACCCCACACCTCTGAATATCATCTCACTTTCGACGGCAGGCATATTCATATATGTTTCTCTGTTCATTTTCAACGCGCTCCACTCTTTTCCGGGAGCGTTATACTCACAAAGCAGTTGCAGAGATTCGCCCTCAAGGTCCAGTTTGATGATGCGACGCCCATTGGCATTATACAGGTTCTGTATCGGCAAAGCAGCTTCGTACTGACCGGCAAAGCCTGAAAGCAGGAACACCTCTCCTTTGTAACACACTCCGTCACACAGTTGCAATGTGGCATTTGCCTTGTGGGAGATTCTATATTTTCTCCCGCCGAGGTTCATCTTTTCATCACAAGGAAGAAACTCTACCCCTAATTTTTCATGATTCTCAAAAGCAAAAGCGGAATCTAACAGCATTGCGTGTATACCGGACTCCAACAACGCTGAGGCCTTTACCTCACCGTTCAGCACTACGGGGAACATATAATGCCCGCTGTCGGCCCTTGACAGTTTGAATGTCACATCCTTTTGGGCAAAGCAACATAGATTGCCAAAGAGAATGAACAGCACAGATATAATAAGCGAAATATTACGGTTGTTTCTCATAATCAGATAAATGTTAGAATATATTTATTTAACAGCCAACGCTCCGCGTCTACCTCTTCTTTTTGGGAGTATAATTGAAGTTATATTGCAGATGCAGCATCACGTATGAGGGGAGCACATTCTCGAATGTCTCGGTACGTCCCTGGCCGTTGATGACGACATTCTTTCCCGAGAGGTTATGCAGGATGTCGAACGCCTGCAGGCGCATCGAGCAACGCTTGCCCAGAGGTCTCGACAGGGAGGCGTTCCACACAAGGTCGGCCTTGTCCATACTTTCCGTTGCACTTCCATTGCGGGCATAGAGATTGAGGTCGGTTGCAAGAGTAAACTTGTAGGGCAGAGGGTAGACAAGCGTCGCAGCGTATCTGTGGTCAAAGATGTTGATTGTCTCGAAGCCGCTGCGACGGCTATGGGCGCTGCGCCAGATAACCTTTGCGCCCAAGCTTGCAGTGATGCCGTCGGCACTATACTCAAACTTCACCTCCTCTGTGGCCTGATAGTTCCTGACAATGCTACGCGCACTCTCATTGCTTCCTTCAAGCAGCGCGAGGTCCACATTGTGGTCGTAGTCGAACGACGCCTCGGTAAACAACGAGAAACGTTCCTTTTTGTCAATGGTTGTATAAAGGTTATAACCTATGTCGCAGTGCCAGTTGCCGTTGACATCTGTCGGGCGGTAGGTATATCTTCCGCTCTCGGGGTCGTAAGAGGTGTGACGGGCCTTCATATTCCTGTGTATGTTGATTGTTGACCAGATGTTGAAGCGCGCCTGCCGCTTGTTGTAACGCCTGTTATACTGCAACACAAGCTTGTGCAGTGTGGAGACACCTAAATTGGGGTTACCCCTGTTCACATACAACGGATTGCTGTTTGTGGTGTAATCTACCATCTGCAGGAGCGTCGGCATTGTCTGTTTCATGTCATAGTTCAGGCGGTAGAGTTTTTTGCTGTTGTCCACTCCATAAGAGAGAGAGACAGAGGGGTTGAAGAGGAACTTGCGCAGTGTAAAACCGGCAGCAGTGCCTGCTCCCGCGAAATCGATACGTTCTTCGCGCAATGACAATGGCAAGCCCAGATAGAATGTCAGCCTGTTCTTTCCCCACGACCTTGAGTACCACGGGTTGATTCCTGCACGGTGAAGGTAAGCGGTGGTGCTGTATGCATAGCTGTTTGCCTCGTCAAGAGTGGTCGGTATTGACGACAACGCCGACGATGTCATCGCAGAGAGAGCCTCATCCTCCAGTACCGAGTGGTAGAAGCGTGTATCCACATCGCGCCTTTCGGCATCGAGGTTGTAATATATCGCGACATTCCAGCTGTTGAGCCAATGGATATTGTAGTCGAACTTGAAATACCCTTTCAGCTGTTTGTCCTCCTCCACGGTACGCTCATTGCGGTTCTCGCTGCGCGCGTCAGAATAATAGTACAACTCTCGGGTATTGAGTGCATCACCGTCGGCTTTCATATAATGGCCATCGAAAGAGAGAATAATGTCATCACCGTTCGCCAGTTTATGCGTTGCCTTGAGGTAATAATTGCCATAGAAATGACCGTTGCCGTTTGTTCCCGTCGTGCGGTTGCGGTTGATTGCGATGCGCTGCAGGCCGATGTCGGACGTCTGCATGAAGAGAGTATCGAGCACAGCCTGCACACTGCCGTAGCTGTTGGGCGAACTGCTGAAAGTGGCACCGGCATTCATTATATCATAATCCGATGAAATGTAATGCAGACTAAGGCTGTTCTTGAGCAGGAAGGGTTTCTTAAGAGTAAAGTCGTTGTTGGCGAAGATGTAGAGCCCTTTGGTCATGCGGTTTCTGTTGAAACCGAGCGAATGTATACTGCCTAAAGGCATAAAACGCTCACCGGCTGTGGCTCTCTCTGTCTCCGACTCATTGAACTGCACGGTAACGTTGACACTCTCACTCCAGCGCTTGTCCTTGTCATCTATCAACAGGTCGAACCCCGCTTTCCTGGTGGTTGTCTCACGCTCGGGCATATTGTCAGCCGTCCAGTTTCCATCCCGTGCAGGACGGCGCGTCTCGTTTATATTGTTGACGTTACCCCATAATGCCATACGCGAATTATCGGTATACCGCAGCCCGAACAGTCGCGCAAGGTAACGCTCCTCGGTACCGCCGGCAAGCTCCGCATTGGCTATTATGCCTTTGAGATACTCCTTCTTGAGGAGCACATCCATGGTATAGATCTTGTCCTCGACCTCACGGCCCAGAAACTCGCTCGTCTCGGTGGACTTCTCGTAGACCTTTACATTCTTTACTACGTATGTCGGCAGATTGTCGAGCATCACACGGTTCTGCCCCTTGAAGAAATCCTTTCCGTTGAGTGTGAGATTCTCTATCTTGCGTCCGTCGACGGTTATTTCACCGGCAGCATTGATCTTGGCGCCGGGCAGCTGCGCGATAAGCGCATCGAGCATGGAGCCCTGCGGCAGATTGAATGCGTCGGCATTGTATACAAGAGTGTCGCCATCGTTGTAGAAACGAATCTTTGTGGCAGTGGTCACAAACTCGTCGAGGTCACTGCTCATGCGCTTGAGCATATAATGCCAGGGAGCATCGAAATATGTGTTGCGCGCAATGTGTTTTATCTCATAATCCACATAAGAGTCCTCGTAGCCGGGATGGGAAGCGCGGATTATGTATCTTGCCTTGCGTGCCGGGACAATGAATTTATAGTAAGCATCGGGCTTGGTGCTCCTGTATGGAGTAGAGAAGGTGACCTCCAGTGTGTCTATTACGGTGCTGTCCGGCGCCATCAGCGTCACTTTCACGCCCGGTATTCCCGCATGCGTATAACAATCGACCGTATGGCCCCAGAGCGCGACCGTACGCTCTTTCTTTGTCTCTTTCTGGGCATAGCCCAGCTGTGTCGCCACTGTAAGCAGCAACAGGAATATGATATTTCTCATAGATTATGTCGGTGTCTGTACGTGAATTCGATATAAGTTCAACATAATCGCGGATTTGTCATTGCCTTTAGCCCCTGCGGGCGGCGACCTACGGTTCCGACAGAGCGTAGCGACGAGGGATCTCAAAAATAACGCGAAATAAGAGATTTCTCCTCATTTCAATCGTCGAAATGACAAATACACTAAAATTAGTATAAATTGTTATATCTAATTCACCATAATTTACATGGGATGAATGAAAAGATACTGTTTATCAACGGGGTATATTCCTTGTCTATTTCAACCTGAAATACACAGGCAGGACAAACCTGGCACGCACAACCTCGCCTTCGTGCTTGCCCGGCGCCCAAGCCGGCATCTCCCTTACTACACGCACTGCCTCGGCATCAAGGCGGTCAAAGCCCGAGGACTTTGCAATCTTGACATCGCTGATAGAACCGTCCTTCTCCACTACAAACGCTACTAACACCCGACCCTGCTCATTGGCATCCATACTCTCTTTGGGATAAACGATATTTGCGCTCAGATGTCTCATCAGGGCATTCATACCTCCGTGGAATTCGGGCTGTTGGTCACACACCTCATAAACCGGAGAGGTATCAGCCTGTGGCTGTTCCTTAAGAAATGACGTCACGTTAACTTCAGGTATCTCATTGCCCGCCACCCTCGTTATCTTGACTTCGGCAACCTCCTTCTCTGCGGCCTTTACATCAGGTTCCTCACTTTTGGGTGAAGAGAACGTACAAGCGGCAAGAACCGCCAACGGCACAACATACAAAGCCTTTGCAATGTGCCACACACTTGATTTTTCTTTACACATCATAATTACACGTTTTTTAGTTATACTGTGATTGAAGCAGTTGGCAATAGAGTAGAGCCTTGCGCCAACAGCCTTCTTTATAATAAGCAACTGATAGTCAACTGCGTCGACGCCGGCAGCCAACACGGCACTATCAGCTTCATATTCGTGAATATCCTTGAGCATATCCTTCATCACCCATGCCAATGGGTTGAACCAATGCATTATGACCACAAGGTCGGCAAAGAGCACGTCCCACGAGTGTCCGCGGCGTATGTGGGCCGCCTCGTGCATTATTATCTCCCTGCCTGCCTCGGCAAGGTCGGTACGCGAGATTGAGATGATGCCGAACCAGCTGAATGGGTGGCTTTCACCCTCGTGTACCATAAGGCGCAGCCTCTGCGTGGTGAAGGGCGAGGCATCCTCGCGTTTGCCCCTTCGCACCAGGCAAGCCACCTGTATATACATATATATAAGGCGTACGGCAAGCAGCAGCACACCTGCAAGATATATGTACATGACGTAGTGCAACATTCCGGTCTGTTCCCCGGCATCCACTGCTACAGCAAGCGGCTGCCCCACAGCAACAGTCGCATCAGCGGAGATAACCATCTGCTCGACAGAGCCCATGATATGTGCCATAGGGGTATCCACCTCCCACTCCACTGCCGGGAACAACAACGACAGGAGCACCACCGCAAGCAGGAGCACACGATTTATGCCGTGGAATGTCTCGCGCCTCATAAGAAGCATGAAGAGCACCACGGAGAGCGCCAGCATAAGCGATGACTTCATAAGATATATAAGCAGTGCACCCATTGTACCCGATTACTTTTCTGGAAGTTTTTCTCTCTGTCTCTTCACCATCTCGATAAGTTCCTTGAGGTCATCGAGCGACAGTTTCTCCTCCTTTACCAAAGAAGAGACCGCAGCCAGATAGGAGTTCTTGAAATAACGCCCCACAGCATTGTTGATGTTCATTGAACCATACTCCTCCTCACCCACAACGGCAATATACTGGTGTGTAGGGCCATAAGCCTTGTGGGCCACGTAACCCTTATCCTCAAGGCCTCTTACAATTGTAGAGACCGTATTGAAATGAGGCTGCGGTTCCTCGAAGAACGGCAACATCTCCCTGACAAAGAGCGGACCCTTTTCCCACAGGAGTTTCATTATGAATTCCTCGCGATTGGTAAGTCGTTTCATACAATACACAACTAATTTTATTCGTTACTGACGCAAAGAAACTACTTTTTTTCGTTACACAACAAGATTCACGGTTAAAATTTGTTAATCGAGCTGAATTCTTACAAGAAAGCAGGATGGAGCACTCACTCTACAGAGCCATTGTCTGTAAACAGCATTAGTCAGATATGAATTACATAGGTAACTTTTATACACATACCGTATCTTTTTTAATAAAAAAATAATAAAAAAGCAACATTTTATCAGCACAAAACTAACAACCGACCTTTTTTTGAGTTATATTCGCAATGTGAAATGAATAAATATTACAGAGATAAACAGAATGATTAACTAAACTTTTAATTTATGAAAAAATTTACACTATTTTTATTATCAATGTTCTGCGTGCTTGGAACAGCAATGGCACAGGACAAAGAGGAGGATGCATTTGCATTGCTGTACACATCACCGGAGAACGGTGCGTCTGTCTTTAGCGTAAACTATATCCAGCTCGGATTCAACAAGAACGTAACGGTCGCACTCCCCGAGGGCGGCATCGAGGTCAAGAACAACGAGACCGGTGAAGGCGTTAAGCTTACACGCGTTTACGAAGACCCTTATATGTCAAAGAGCATGGTGATGCTCATGTTTGAGCAGAAAACCGTGATTGACGAAAAGGACGGCAAAGAGAGTCTGGTAGACATGTACATCAACACTCCCGGTACATACAGCTACACAATCCCGGCAGGAGTGATTACAAGTGCCGATAACGAGGTTTTCCCCGAGCAGACATTCACATTCACAATCGCCAAATCGTTGGCCATAGAAAGTGTATCACCAAGCGAAGCTACAACGCAACTTGACAAAATTGTCTTCACATTCAGCACACCTATTGCTGATGTAAAGATACCGGCAAGCGGAATGTACATTGTTGATAACTATTGGACTCCTGTAACAAAAGTCAAGGAGAAGGCAACCATCAGCGAAGACAAGAAGAGCGTAACTCTGGAACTTGAGGCACCGATAACCGCTCCTGGCAGATACAATCTGGATGTCTATCCCGGCGTATTCATTAGTGAAGATGGCGGTATAAACGAAAGCAGAAGTTTCAGTTTCCAGATTCTTGATACAACTCCCTCATTCTCTACTAACTACAAGGATGGCGAAAGAGTGAAAGAAATTGGTGACCTTGAGATCACATTCAAGAACGTAAATGAGGTGAAGTTGGTTGAGGGTGCTGAAAGTATTATGGTATACCTCCCCGGAGGTGGTGAAGCAGCCGGTACTGCAACACTCAAGGACAATGTCATCACTGTAACATTCGGTCAAGAAATGACAGAGGAAGGCGAATACACATTCTACATTCCTGCCGGCGTATTCACAATGGACGGCGCTGCCAACGAAGAGCGTGTAATCAACGTGACACTCTTCACATTCGAGATTGTCGAGCTCAAGATTCTTGGTGTTACACCGGTAGAGGGTGTCGTGAACCAGCTTGACAAAGTTATCATCGAGTTCAACCAGGATGTTACCCTTTCATTCGACGAGAACTGGCAGATGGTTTCAAACGAGATCGTACTGAAAGGCGAGGACAAGGATTACAAACTGACCTATAACTCAATGTCTAATGTAGGAACCAAGCTCGAGTACCTTGTAAATGCCGAATGGACAGGTTACGAGTACGCAGCGACACCTATCACAACAGAAGGCAAATACACACTCGACCTCTCACAGATTGTCGTTGACCATGCAGCAGAAGACTACATTGACGAGTGGGGCTATCCCAACAAGATGTGGCATGAGAAAAACAAGCGTTGTGAGGGTACATACACTTGGACTGTTGTAGCCGGTGAGTCTTCAATCGACGATATCGTTATAGAGAACGGTGCAAAGGTTATATACGACATTACAGGCCGCCGCGTAGAGAACATTACAAAGGCCGGTATCTACATTGTAAATGGTAAAAAGGTACTTGTAAAGTAATCTCCACTGATAACGAGTAAATAAACAAAGAAGGCGCCCGCTCAGGGCGCTTCCTTTGTTTAATGTGAGTTCAATATAAATACAACCACATCGCGAAATTGTCATTCAATATTTGCACTGTCATTGACTCGTTTTGCTTTTCGCAACCCAAACGGCATAAGTTAAACTCCTCCTCTGCCTGAGGGGAGGTGCCAGTTTACTGGCGGAGGGGTGGGAGTGCTACGTTTGACCTGTTGCTGCAAAACTCGTTGATAACAAAACAAAAGAGCATTGGTTCGTTCATTGTTACACTAATGAACTCACCGATAACAAAACAAATGGGCATTGGTTCGTTCATTGTTACACTAATGAACTCACCGATAACAAAACGTTGTTTTGTCATTGCCTTTAGCCCCTGCGGGCGGCGACCTACGGTTCCGAGCGAGTGAAACGACGAGGAATCTCAAAAACGTGCACAAGAGATTTTTTCGGGCAAAGCCCTCAACAAAACGTCTCCTATCGTCAAAATGACAAAACGCTAATTTTCAGCAGACTTGCTATAGACAATGTGTCATATAGTTTTTAGCCCCTCACCGCTCCGCGGAGCTCCCCTTGACTACAAGCAAGGGGAGCAGCTTATTTGTTTATTTTGCACACAAGTGACGTGCGCTTTTAATAAATTGGGGAGCATGCCACAAGGGCATGCTTTTACAAATTACTCACAAACAGGGCGGACACTGAGACCATCGAAGCGGCCGTGGTGGCTCCAGACGTGGTATACGTCGTGGAAGCTCAGGTGGCACGCGTAGCTGTTGTAGTCGTACAACGAACTCGACCAGTAGTAGCCGTACGCGCCTCTGAGGTAGAGCTCGGAACGGTGGCGGACACCCGCAGCAGGCAGGAAGATACTGTTGCCGTTAGGGCCGGTAACATGGTAACCGTTAACGCCATTGAGTTCAGTCCACTCCCATGTGCATTCATCAAGGAGTTCCTTCTGCTCCTCAAACGTGGGCATACGCCAACTGCCACCCCATTTAACGTGAGCGACATCATCCTCCGGGTCAAGGACAGTCTTATTATCTACACGGCCATAGTCACTATTTGTACAATATTTTGTCAGTGAATATCCACTGCCATTGCACCACTTATAAGTATCCCAACGATAATCGCTCTTCTCCTCAGTCTCGCCCCATGCGTAGTAACCGCCATACTCCTCGGGCTTTGTTGCACCCACATTGCAGCAGGCCCATTTGACACTGAGACCAAGGTCAACTGCATGCACGTGGTTGGCATCGTCGCAGGCGTTGTCGTCTTTTACTTTTACCTTCAGTTCTGCATCGTCAATGGATTTTCCGTCGCTGTCCAAGATTGAGGCTGTGAGGGTGCGTTCAACAAGTTCAGCTGCGCGTGTTGCTGCATTTGAAGAGTTCTCTTCTTTTGGGTCGGGTATCCATTCTACCTTTACTTTGCCTTGTGCATCGGTGGCAAGCATCTCATATTCGAGTTCACCACATTCGGCCTCAAAGCCTACCAAAGCCAATGGACAAGGATAGTATTTGCCTGTCAACGGGCAATAGGATTCTACAAGGAATTCTGCCGTGACAGCCTCACCCTCTTTTACTTCCTCACCGTCGGCAGGTGATAACTTTGTTATGCGTGCCGGGGCTTTGTAGAAGTTCTTTTCAGCAAGATTGTGTATGTCTGACTCCCACATATCTTTATCCCACTTGCCGAACTCAAGGTTGATTCCGTAACGCACATCTATGCCTCCATTGAGCTCGGCTGTCCAAGCGACATGATTATCACCATCGGCAGAGACACGTGCACCTGCAACAAGCTCATCGCTCAAATAGGGACGAGGCTCTACCCATGGACCAAAGAACTTATAGAGTTTCACCTCTATGTGAGGATAATAGGAGACCTTGCCCTCTACCGAAGATTCTATTTCCAATGTAGGAGAATAGATAGAGAACTCCGACGATGAGCTTTGAGTAGTTCCCGTCACACCACTACCCTGCTGCCATAGAAGCCCGACGCTCACCTCATTGCTGCATTTTACACCCGCTGTCACATCTACTGCACCTTTAGCCTCAAAAGAATGCGACTTGCCCAAATGTGTACTTATTGTTATCAATACCGGCACATAACCTACTCTGAACAAAATTTCTTTGGACCTGACTATATTCTCTTTTATGAGCCTATCATCTCCTACATTAAATGCTGCCTCACAATTGTAGTGCAATAACATATCAGCACTAACGTTTCCCGTAATTGTATAACCAAATTGTTTCAAATCACCGATGCTACGCAGCTGGTCAATTTTCTTCTCACCGAAATCAAACGTAAATGTACCGTTTAGCCCGGCATTGAACTCACATTTTTCCCAATAAAGGGAGCCTGCGGCACCGCTATATATTGACTCGCCATTGAAGTCCTGGGTAAAACTCCATAAGTTCGTGCTGCTTGTGTAGCTGGCGCGGGTCTCTGCATTATACAACTCATGATAGACACCCTGTTCATCGCGGTAACCGTATGAGACAGGGGTAAAGATACGTTCGCCGGCTGTACTGCGGGTGGCAGCAGGGTTTGTGGCAAGAGTAAAGTCAATATTCCTGAAAAGGTTGCACATGTTACCCTCGGTAGTTACAACTGTAACATTATTGCCATTTGTTGAACAACTCTCGACAACGCGTATGTCGTAACCGTATTCGGCAGGAAGGACAATGGCTGAACCTACAGCTATTTCGGGAACTTTTGTTCCATCATATGTAACTGAAATATTACCTGTTGATTCAGAGTATTCATACGAAACACCCGGCTTGTCAAAGCCAAGATTAACATAATCACTTTCAATGTGCCCATACTGTGTTACCTTAATAGTGGCTGTCGCGGTTCCGCAGGTAACGGTCAACACTGTATAACGCTCGTCTATCGAGGCATTGTCCTCAACTTCTATAACGAGTTTGTCTCCGCTCTTGCCTGAGGCGGGAATAACCTTTAACCAGGCCGGGATGCCGCTTACAGTCCAATTTCCGCTGCTCTCAACATAAAGAGTGGTTGCCGAGGCATCGGGCTCAAGATATACTTCACTATGTGGTGTTACCGATACATAATCGGCACTGTCACCGTCACCATCACTGCCACTGCAGGAGACAGACACCACAAACAACAAAAGAGTCGCTATACACAATAATGCATAACGGGAAAAGAAATTATTCATAGCAATAATCTTTATATTATTCCCGGATTTGCCCATTAATGGAACAATTCATACAAAAACAGAGCAATCCCGGCTTTACTTCGCAAAAGTAATCGTTGAAATTCAAACTTTGGGTGGCAAGTTATATATAAATATTCACATTTTACCCCCCATGTTAAAAATTGTCAATACAAATAAACGGAGATATCTCGCGTACGCTCGATATGATAAGAGTACAAGCCTATTTAACTCATTATCCACTTCACCTATAACCTTTCGCCCATAACCCATAAAACAAAAATCGAGGCACAATATGCGCCCCGATTTTGTATAATCTTAAAGGTTTATTACTTCTTTGCCATAGCCTTCTTCACAGCCTTTGCAATAGCCTTGTCGGCTGATGCCTTTGCTGCGTCAAGTTTCTTCTGAGCCTTTTCCTCAGCCTTAGCATTGCCGGCAGCCTTAGCAGCCTTCACTGCATCGTAAAGAGCCCAAAGGTTCTTCTTTGCTGTAACATCCTTCTGTGCAGCGCTGTAAGCCTCAGCGTATGCCTCAGCAGCAGCCTCTGCCTCGGGAGCAGCGTATGCGTGCTTGTAACCCTTCTGTACATTCCAGTAACCGCGTGTGAAGTCAGGGAATGTTACAGCGGCGCAGTTGTTGTCCATTGACAATGTACCGAGCTCTGCCAAGCAGCACCACTCTGCCAAGTCATAAACGTCCATATCAAGTGGAAGACCGTTCTGCAAGCAGTATACGAGACGAGAGTCCATTACAAAGTCCATACCGCCGTGACCAAGGTCGCGACCCTTCTCAACATACTTCTTGAGAATTGGGTGGTAGTACTTTGCCATCATGGCATCCTTCTGAGCATCGCTCATGAAACCGTGAGCATTGAGGTTGTCAACCTGTGGCGCGCCTGTACCCTTGAGAGCCTCACCGGAAAGAGCGAGTTTAGGCTCCGGATACTTTGTTGCATAACCCTTTGTACCTGTGAGCTTGAACAAGCGGTTGTATGGCTGAGGAGTCATTACGTTGTGCTGAATCTCAACAACCTTACCCTTTGCTGTACGCATAAGTGTAGTAGTGTGGTCACCATTGCGGAACTCCTTGCACTCCTTACCTGTCTTCTCCTTTACAAGTTCCTTGCCGAAGAAAGGATCTGTATCCATTGCAACCAATGTTGTGAAACGGTCACCGCGGTGAATGTCAAGACACTGAGCAACGGGGCCAAGGCCGTGAGTAGCGTAGAGGTCGCCACGGTTCTCCTTGTTGTACTTCAGACGCCAGTGGAGATTGTCAACATCATTGTCTGCGGGGTCCTTCCAGTATGCATCCCAGAACCACTCGAGGCTGTGGATGTAAGCACCCTCAGCGCGAATAATCTCACCGAATACGCCGTCCTGAGCCATTGCAAGAGCATTCATCTCATAGTCGTCGTAGCAGCAGTTCTCAAGGATGAAGCAGTGGAGACGTGTCTTCTCGGCGAGGTCGATAAGGCTCCAGCACTGCTCAAGGTTCATTGCAGAAGGTACTTCAATAGCAGTGTGCTTGCCATTCTCAAGAGCGCACTTTGCTACGGGATAGTGGTGGTTCCAGTCTGCAGCAACATAAACGAGGTCAATGTCGGGACGCTTGCAAAGTTCCTCATAACCCTTCTCGCCATAATAGATGTCGGCCGGGATAAGACCCTGCTTGCGGAGTTCGTCCTGGCACTTTTCAGCGCGCTCATACTCATAATCGCAAAGAGCGACAATCTCAACACCAGGGATGCGGCAGAAACGTACCACAGCACCGGGGCCGCGCATACCAAGACCCACGAATGCAACGCGTACAGTCTTGATTGGAGCAACTGCGAGGTTCAAAGCATGCTCCTGACCTGCAGGACGCTCCGGTGTTTCAACTACGATAGTACCCTTGTCCCAATGCCACTTTGTAGAAGGAGAAAGTGACTGTGCCTGTGCTGTTGAGCCTGCAAGAGCCATAATACCGCACAAGGCAAGACCAAAAAATTTCTTCAAATTCATATTACAGTGTGTTTTATAAAATAAAAATAATGTTTCCTAAATTAAACACGTTAGCGCAAAGATAATCATAAAAGCATTCTTTCGCAATTTTTGGAAGTTTTTTTTAGGATTTAACAATTTTCTCCAATAATAAGCATAACTGCAATCTTATTCAAGCGTTGAAAAATCGACATCTGGAGCCTCCGTCACATTACCGGTGCGTACAAATCTGCTGCCGGATACCAAGTAGTCATCAAAGAAGCCTCCCATAGTGAGGAAAAAGTTCCCGCCTTCTGCTCCACCGCTATAATCAAGACGCTGTCTCTGACTTCCCGTAGCATCACAGGTAAAGCGCGCCTGTGTCACCGGAATCCAGCGGCCATCAGCAGTACGCGCCCACTGGTTGCTGTAGCAGGCCTTGCGGTTTATGTAGCCCATTACCGGGTTGAAGTTCTCCAAGAATGAGTGTGCGCCGGTGTACCATGTAGAGATTTCCGGACGACGGAAAGATGCTACAAGTTGCCACTTGCCTTTATTATTGTCAAAGAAGTAGGCTGTGTATACAGTATTACCTTTGCCGTCGGGCTTCACACCCATAAGGAAACGGCAACGCTCGCCTGCCTTCCATTCGTAATGCATGAAACTTTGTCCACCAGAGCCCTCATTGCCAAAATCCTGCACTGTCACATTCTCGCCCTTCTTCAAGAGCACGACACGCAACGAGTCGGGAATCTCTGCGGCATTATCCGTTTCGTATGGACTCCATACCGAAAAGAGCACCCTTCTCTTATAAGGGCTGTTGTTCTGCATTCCAAAGTAGCCCTGACCAAAACCGCAAGCCATATAATAACTGCTGGGAATATCGCCCTCTTCGGGCACTACAACCTCGTTATAGAACCACTCCACATCCTCTTTGGGAAGAGTGTAGCCCAAATGCACAGATGGACCACGACGGCCGAAGTGAGTGCTGAATTCGGGGCCCACACAGACAACCGGAGCCACTTCACCACCCACAGCAACTGCCGCTACATTACCAAAATCATTGCCTTCCTTTATCTTCAAGCCACGGATATCCATTTTTATATATCCGGGAGCCTTGACATTGAATGTCCCTACCTCAACGAGCGCAAGGTCATCGCTGTCAAGTTTTATCTTTTTCTTTTCTCCCAAGAGGGAAACCTCTATCTGCGAATGTCCTTTTGCCCGGAGCGAAACATCCATTTTACCGGCTTTTTCGGCTCTGAAGTAGAAACTTATCACGGTTCCCAAATCATTCCAATTGCGTATCTCACAACGCTGTTCATCAATAGACACATCCTTGCCTGAGGCTGCTGTTATATAAGCATTGCCCGACAATGTAACCTCACTCTCGTTCTGTGCAGCCGCCGGCAAAACCAAAAGCGAGGCTACAACCAATGAAACCAAATAGGAAAATCTCTTATTCATAATCAAAAAATATTAATTCTTTCAAAAAAAACGTTATTGCCGCATCTACTCATCAACCCGGCTGTCGCCCAACCATTTGCCATAGGATATACGGTGGTCGGTATTTATCAGCATGCCATATCCGTTACGGTAACCGCCATCATACTTGCCATACCATATATCGCCATTAGCCCAGTAATATATTCCGTAACCATGACGCTTGCCTTTATAGAACTCACCTATGTAGTAATCCCCGTTGGCATACACCTCTTTTTTGAAGGCATAGGGCGACGGCTCGCCTTCTTTTGAGGCCACCAAGGGATATTTAAGAGGAATATCGCCCTCTTGTGTATGCAGGCGGGTTATTTCCCCGTTTTCAAGGTTATAGACGACAAAGTGTTTCTCGCCGCCGACTTTTGCAATATTGTCGGTCAGCGATATGCCGAAGATATTCTTGCCGTTACGGAACTGCCCGAAAGAGCGGGTGCCGTTGGTCGCCAGAATAAAACCCCAGCCATATATTTTGCCATCAATAATTGTTCCTACGTATTGCCCGGCAGGAGTCGAAAAGAAGTTCTGCGACGACTCATTGTCCACATAGTCACAGAAGACAGCCTGCAACGGGTCGCACATTTCATCGTACAGTTTTACCTGTGCTGTTGCTACACAAGGCAAAAGAATGACAAAAAGAAACATTAACACCGTCTTTCTCATTTATATAGTCCTTTTTCTTTTATGAATTGCTCAACAGCTACCGGAACAAGCCCCGAAATGCTTTCACCCGCAGCAACAGCCGCCCTTATGGCCGTGGAACTTACGTCATGCAGTACGGCAGGCATCCACACAGCATTGGCAGGCATTGCCGGAACCCCATCATTGCCACGTGGATATACAATCACACCATAACGCGAAAGGATTTCATCGCCTTTGTACCAGCGGTCGAATTTTTCCCAATTGTCGGCACCTATCAGCAAACAGAACTCCCTGCAAGGGAACTGTTTCTCAAGAGCCGCAAGTGTGTTTACTGTATATGAAGGACGAGGCAAGGCAAATTCAAAATCACAGGCCTTAAACAGCGGATTATCCTCAACAGCAAGTTGCACCATGCTGAGACGCACATTTTCATCAGTCATTCCCTTCCCCTGTTTATGGGGATTTTGGGGAGACACCATGAACCACACCTCGCAGGCCAGTCCACGCGCACACACCTCGCTTGCAAGCGCTAAGTGCCCAATGTGAATGGGGTCAAAACTTCCACCGAAGATAACAGTCCTCTTAGTCATTAAGAAATTTGTTGACAATTTGTACCAATTCAGCCTTTGCTGCATCAAGGTCATCATTGACAATTACCCTATCGGCGAACTGCGCAAACGTCATCTCATACTCAGCCTTGCTCACACGCCTCTCAATCTCATCGGGTGCAGTGTCACCACGACGCACCAGGCGTTCCCTCAGGACTGCTATGGAAGGAGCCTGCACAAAGATGAAAAGAGCACGCTCACCATAATATTTCTTCAGGCTGCAACCACCCTTGACATCCACGTCAAAAAGGATGTTCTGATGTTCCAACTGACGTTCCACCTGCGACTTCAGCGTTCCGTAATAACGTCCGGGGTAGACCTCTTCATACTCCACGAACTCATCGGCCGCGATACGTGCACGAAACTCCTCCGGCGTAAAGAAGAAGTAATCGACACCGTGCTTTTCCTCGCCACGAGGCAAGCGGCTGGTTGCTGAAACCGAAAAGCCGAAGGAAGAATCCTTTTTCATGAGGAAATGTACCAATGTCGATTTTCCGGAGCCGGACGGAGCCGAAAATATCACAACTTTTCCTTTGCTCATAATTATTTACATTATATTGAGAACTTGCTCTTTTATCTGCTCAAGTTCATCTTTCATTTTCACCACAATATTCTGCATCTCGGCATGATTGCTCTTACTGCCAAGAGTGTTTATCTCGCGCCCCATTTCCTGTGCAATAAAGCCCAATTTTTTTCCTTGCCCGACAGGACCTTCAACAGTTTCTATAAAATACTTCAAATGATTGGCCAGACGCTGTTTTTCCTCGTTTACATCGAGTTTTTCAATATAGAAGATAAGTTCCTGTTCCAAACGGTTCTTGTCATACTCGATGCCCACCAGTTTTTCAAGCGATTCTGTAATCCGCGCACGTATCTTCTCTACGCGCTCCTTCTCGAACGGCTCCACCGATGCCAAGAGAGAAGTTATCTGCGTAATATTCCCGCGCAACTTATCCTCGAGAGCAATACCCTCTTGCTTGCGGAAAGCCAAGAGGTCGGCAACGGCAGCCTTTATGCCCTCAAGAACAACGGCCCACTCATCATCACCTACATCATAGACCTCCTTGCGGGCAATAACATCAGGCATGCGTAGCAACACCTCAAAAAGATTCTCCGGCATGCCGACACCTGTTGCCTTTGAAACTTCAGTCATCTGTTCAATGTAAGCCTGCATCACAGCCTGATTTATTGATGGGGTATCTGCCTTTTCGCCCTGTTCTACCCAGAGGGCAAAGTCAACCTTTCCGCGCTCAAGTTCTGTCATGAGCAGGGTGCGGATTTCCATCTCCCTGCACTTGAACTGAGGCGCTATCCGCGTCGACAAATCCATAGCCTTCCCGTTCAAAGAACGGATTTCCACACATATCTTCTTGTCCTGAAAATTGGTTACGGACTTGCCGTAACCTGTCATTGAATATATCATCCCTAAACTTCTCTTAAGGCAGCTGACACTGCCGTCCGTTACACAAAATCAGTGGGCACAACAACCCAGAATAGAAATTATTATTGCGAAAATACGTAATTATTCGGAAATAAACCGAAACCTAAGCGCATTTTTTATGTACTTATATTAAAAAATATTATTTAATAGCATATTAACCGATAAATTTGTACATTTGCGGCCGAATTGATATTGTGCCCTATTGTGCACAGACTTAAAACAGTTTTTGAATGACAACTATAATATTGCATATTGAAGCCTCCACCGAGTGCTGTTCTGTAGCCTTGAGCCAGGACGGGCACATCTTTTTCGAAAGAGTGAACAAAGAGGAGCGTTCCCACGCAAAGGTCCTTGCTCCGTTTGTAGAAGAGGCCATAAAGGTTGCCGATGAGCAAGGAGCAAAAATAAATGCCGTCGCACTGAGTAGCGGTCCAGGTTCGTATACAAGCCTGAGAATAGCCTCTTCGACAGCAAAAGGCGTGTGCTACGGGCGCGACATTCCGCTTATTTCCATTCCCACAACAGCCATAATGTGCGTTCCGGTACTATTCCGCGACGACCTGCCCGAGGATGCGCTCCTGTGCCCCATGATTGATGCACGCCGCAACGAAGTCTATACGACAGTATATGACAGAGCATTGGGAGTCGTCAAAGAGACACACGCTGAGGTCGTGACCGGAGAGAGTTTCCTTGAATACCTTGAACGTGGACCGGTATTTTTCTTCGGCAACGGGGCTGCAAAATGCAGCAGCATCATAAACCACCCGAATGCACATTTCCTCGACGGATACAAGAGCCCGCTGGCAAAGAACATGATGCCACTGGCCGAAAGGGCATGGTTTGACGGAAGATTCGAGGATATTGCATACTTTGAACCGTTCTATCTGAAAAACTTTATTGCCACAAAGCCTAAAGAACTATTGAAGAATTTCCAATAAACCGCATACGACAATGATGGAATATAATACAAGACAAAAGAAACTTCCACTGCCCGAATACGGACGCTCGGTACAGAAGATGGTTGACCATGCACTCACAATAGAGAACCGCGAGGAGAGGCAGAAGTGCGCCGCAACCATCGTAGAGATAATGGGCAGCATGTTCCCCAATACACGTAACCTGCCCGACTATGAGCGCAAGTTGTGGGACCACCTTGCCATTATGTCCGATTTCAAGCTCGACATAGACTACCCCTTTGAGGTGATAAAGAAAGAGGAATTCCACGTTGCACCACAAAGGGTTCCCTATCAGACAGGAGAAATCAGGAACAGGCATTATGGACGCATTGTCGAACAGATGATTGAGCATGCCTGCACACTTGAAGAGGGTGAAGAGCGCGACTGCCTCATCGAGTTTATAACCGTGCAGATGAAGAAGAACTACATTGCATGGAATAAGGACGGCGTTGACGACAAGAAAATCCTTGACGACCTGCGCATTTATACAAAGGGAGCAATTGATATACCAGACAGGGAAATAAGAATAAACCAAGGAAACGCACAGCGCAACAACAATGCAAAGCGTGGCTGCAATAACGGCAAAAAGAATTTCAAACGCAAATTCTAAAAACAGGAACAGGAGATGGCATCATTTATTATAGAGGGCGGGCATAGGCTCAACGGCACAATAACTCCACAAGGAGCAAAGAACGAAGTTTTGCAGGAAATCTGCGCCACATTGCTGACACCCGAAAAGGTAACTATCGAGAACATACCCGACATTGCCGACGTGAATAACCTTATAAGCCAACTGATGAACATGGGCGTGTCGGTAACGCGCAACGGTGTGGGTTGCTACACCTTTCAGGCAAACAACATCAACCTTGACTACATAGAGAGCGAGGAATACATTAACGGTTGCGCACGTCTCAGAGGTTCGGTAATGTTCACAGGGCCGCTGGTCGGGCGTTTCGGCAAGGCGACGATGTCGGAGCCGGGAGGCGACAAGATAGGCCGCCGCAGACTCGACACACATATAATCGGATTACAGAAACTTGGCGCAGAGTTCTCTTTCGACACTGAAAAAAGAGTGTACAAGATGAAAGCCGGCAAACTGAAAGGATGCTCCATGCTACTTGACGAAGCATCGGTAACCGGCACAGCCAACATAATCATGGCAGCAGTGCTTGCCGAGGGAAAGACCACCATATACAATGCTGCGTGCGAACCGTACATTCAGCAACTGTGCCGCATGCTCAACAAGATGGGAGCAAAGATTTCGGGCATAGCAAGCAATCTGCTCACCATTGAGGGTGTGAAGGAACTTGGAGGTTGCACACACCGCGCACTGCCCGACATGATTGAAGTGGGCAGTTTCATCGGCATGGCAGCAATGACGCAGAGTGAACTGACAATCAAGGATGTATCGTTCGAGAACCTGGGAATAATCCCCGAGAGTTTCCGTCGCCTTGGCATAAAGTTTGAGCAACGTGGAGATGACATATTCATTCCTGAACAGGAACATTATGAAATAGAGTCGTTCATTGACGGCTCAATCATGAACATAAGCGATGCTCCCTGGCCTGGTTTGACTCCGGACCTGCTTAGCGTGCTGCTCGTAACGGCTATTCAGGCAAAAGGCAGTGTGCTCATACACCAGAAAATGTTCGAAAGCCGTCTGTTCTTTGTGGACAAACTCATTGACATGGGAGCACAGATTATACTTTGCGACCCGCACCGCGCCGTGGTAATAGGCCATGACAGGCGATTTACTCTTAAGCCACGTTCAATGAGTTCGCCCGACATCAGGGCCGGTATTGCACTGCTGATAGCAGCAATGAGTGCAGATGGAGTGAGCCGCATCGACAACATCGAGCAGATTGACCGCGGCTACCAGAACCTTGAAGAGAGACTGAACCAGATTGGCGCAAAGATAACACGTTCATAAAGATGCTCAAGAAGGAAGATTTTGTTTATTTCGGCAAGTTTCTCAAGCCGCACGGCACAAAAGGAGAGATTGGCCTTGAGGGAGAGAGCATTCTCCTTGGCGATGACTGCGATTTTGTGGCATGCGACATCGACGGCATACTTGTACCGTTCTTTTTTGAGACACGCCGCAACAAGAACGGCGACACACTCATTGTAAAGATTGAACGCATGGAAAGCGCTGAGGAAGTCCGTTTCCTTACAAACCGTGAGGCATATATACCGCGCCAGTGGACCGAAGAAAGCGAAGCCCTCTCGTGGAGTTACTTCAAAGGATTCATTGCTGTTGACGAGACACTTGGTGAACTTGGAGAAATAACCGATATTGACGAAAGCACCATAAACACCCTTTTTGTCATAGACAACGGCAACGGAGAGATACTGGTTCCTGCACAGGAGAATTTCATAATGGGTATTGACCAGAAAAACCGCGAAATTGTATTCAACCTGCCCGAAGGGCTTGTTTCTTTATAAAAACCCGACAAGATGAAAGGCAAAGGATTCAGCAGCAGACTGCTGCGCAAATACAAACTGACGATACACAATGAGAACAAATTGAGGAATGTACTGGGATTCTACATATCGCCTTTATGGGTGATAATCTCGTTATTCTTCTCATTCCTGCTGGTTGCAGGAGTCATCTACCTTATCATAGTGTTCACCCCCGTCAGAGAACTGCTACCGGGACAGATGAATGACAACACAAAAAATGAGTTCATACAAAACAATATAAAAATAGACTCGCTGCTCAATGAAGTTGAGAAACAAGAACGCTACCTTGCAAATATAACAACCATTCTCAAAGGCGAGATGACAGTTGATTCAGCAAAGAACTCGCCTGAGCCTATAAACATACAAGGAATCAGTACAGAAGCGACACAACTCGAGCAGCAGTTCCTAAAGGAGTGGGAAGAGAGAGAAAAATACAACATCACGTCACAGGCCACCAATGTGGCAGAACTGCAAGGGCTTAACCTCTTTCGCCCCACACAAGGCGAAGTCATACGCAAGTTCAATATTGGTGAAAACCATTACGGTGTCGACATTGCAGAAATTCCAGGCGAGAATATCCTTGCAATACATGACGGAACCGTCGTCATGAGCGATTACACGGCAAATGACGGATTCACAGTAGTCATACAGCACCGAGAGAACATGGTTTCGATATACAGGAACTGCCACCGTCTGCTGAAGTCGACCGGCGACAGAGTAATTGCAGGTGAGGCTATCGGCACGTTACGTGGTACCGCCAAAGCCGACAGCACAGAAATACAGAAGGATTATCTGCATCTTGAACTATGGCATAGGGGGAAGCCGCTCGACCCCAACATATATATCGCGTTCTAAAGGAGTGCATAAGGATTTGAAACAAAAAGACAAAAATATTACAACAGACATGGAAGAAAACAGAAAAAGACAGCTTGCCATTCTCGGCTCTACAGGCTCAATAGGCACACAGACCCTACAGGTTGTAGAAGAACATCCTGAATGTTTCGATGTGTATGCAATCACAGCCGGAAGCCGTGTCGAGGAACTTATTGCACAGGCACGCAAATTCATGCCCGAAGCAGCAGTCATTGCAGACGAGACAAAATATCCAAGGCTAAAAGAGGCTCTCAGCGACTTGCCGATAAAGACATACGGAGGGTATGAAGCCATTTGCCAAATTGTGGAATCGGCACCTATTGACATTGTAGTGACAGCAATGGTCGGTTTTTCAGGGCTTCGCCCGACAATCAACGCCATTAAGGCCGGCAAGGCAATAGCGCTCGCAAACAAGGAGACAATGGTTGTCGCAGGAGAACTCATCAATGCCCTTGCCAACGAGTACAAGACCCCAATACTCCCCGTAGACTCCGAACATTCGGCAATATTCCAATGCCTCGCCGGCGAAATGCACAACAAGGTAGAGAAACTGATTCTCACTGCATCGGGAGGACCATTCCGCACCTTCACCAAAGAACAGTTGGAGCATGTGACAAAGGAACAGGCACTTAAGCACCCCAACTGGAGTATGGGAGCCAAAATAACCATTGATTCTGCCACAATGATGAATAAGGGTTTTGAGGTAATGGAAGCCAAATGGCTGTTTGGAGTAGGTGCCGAGGACATTGAGGTTGTTATTCATCCGCAGTCGGTAATACACTCTATGGTACAGTTCGAGGACGGAGCTATTAAGGCGCAATTGGGAACTCCGGACATGAGATTGCCTATCATGTACGCGCTTACATACCCGCAACGTCTCACATCCTCTTTTGACCGCATCAACTGGGATACCCTCAAAGAACTGACCTTTGAGCGCCCCGACCTTGAACTTTTCCCCAATCTGCAGCATGCCTACACTGCCCTGGCACATGGAGGCAACATGCCATGCGTAGTAAATGCAGCCAATGAAATATGTGTCGCGGCATTCCTCAATGACAGGGTAAGGTTCACCGATATGCCCAGACTCATTGAACGTGCAATGGAAAAGACACCGTATATGCTCAACCCGACACTCGAGGACTATCTTGAGACAGACAAAGAGGTACGCAGAATGGTGGAAAGTTGGATTTAATAACCTGACAAAGAAACTGAAAAACAGATATACATTAAAAATTTATGGAAATATTTTTGGTACGCGCACTGCAGCTCATAATGGCTTTGAGCCTGTTGGTGCTTATACATGAGTTCGGTCACTTCTTGTTCGCAAGGATTTTCAAGGTTAGAGTCGAAAAGTTTTACTTGTTCTTTGATTGGAAATTCTCTCTTTTCAAATGGAAGCCCAAGAACAGCGACACTGAATATGGTGTAGGTTGGGTTCCGCTGGGAGGATACTGCAAGATTGCAGGCATGATTGACGAATCAATGGACACCGAGCAGATGAAAAAGCCTGCACAATCTTGGGAGTACCGCTCAAAACCGGCATGGCAACGCCTGTTCATAATCATCGGCGGTGTAATGTTCAACCTTTTACTTGCAATTCTCATATACTCTATGGTCCTTTTCACATGGGGCGACTACTATGTAGACATGCGTACAATGGAGGACGGATTCGAGTTCAATGAGACTGCAAAGAACATCGGTTTTCAGGACGGCGACAAGATTCTCGCATTTGACGGAATTGAAGAACACAAACTCTACCTTGACAAAGTTCGTGGTACTAACATATTCCGCAGTATATGCAATGCCAAGGAGGTTACAGTACAGAGAGAAGGCAAAGAGGTAAAAGTAACAATCCCCGACACTCTTGGATTACTGAATATGAACAAGAACGGCCTGTTCATTGGTATAAGGAACAAGACCGTAGCGGACAGCCTTGAAGCCGGAGGCATTGCCCAAATGGCAGGAATGGAGCATGGTGATAGCATTATAGCCATTGACGGCACCCCAATAACCTCATGGTCAAATATAAAGGACATACTCCAGACAATCAAGGAGAATAAAAAGGAGACCTTCACCATAGAGGTTGTACGCGACAGTACAATAACACTTGTAGCAACCACAAACATCGACTCTCTTGGCGATACTCCTTTGCAATTGGGAATATATTCAACAAACAACCGATACCCACTTATACACAATGAATACGGGTTCTTTGAATCATTCCCGGCAGGCATTGATTTTGGAATGAATGTACTACGTGGTTACGTGAGTGACTTCCAGTATGTATTCTCGGCCGAAGGCGCACAGTCCGTGGGAATGTTCGCATCTATCGGCAGCCTGTTCCCCGCAGAGTGGGACTGGCACGAGTTCTGGTTGATGACGGCTTTCCTCTCCATAATACTTGCATTCATGAACATACTGCCCATTCCCGCACTTGACGGAGGTCATGCACTGTTCCTCATTGCTGAGATGATTACAGGCAAACAGCCAAGCGACAAGTTCATGGAGCGTGCACAGATGATAGGAATGATAATTATACTTGGACTCTTTATTCTCGCAATGTACAACGACCTGATGAAATTCGTGTTCTGATATGAAGTTTGAAAAAAACATAATTATTCCGCTTTTTATGGCATCGGCATTGATATCATGTGCAACAAGGCAACAGCCTGCGGGCGGTAATCCGGTAGCATCCTTGCAGAATGTTTCACAAAATAGCCACGCCCCAAACAGCAAAGAAACAGTTGTGCCATTTTGGGGAAAACTATTTACAGAAGTATGCAAAAAAAGCAAAGCTGAAAATGTATGCATATCCCCGCTAAGCGCACAATATGCACTCGCAATGACCGCAAACGGCGCAACAGGCGAAACACAACAGCAAATGCACGGCACCCTAAACATTGACAAAAATGCAAATATAGCAGCCAAGGAGACATTAGAAAGACTTGCAAAAAGTGAATATGGATGCGAAGCAAACATTGCCAACTCAATTTGGATAAATGAAAAGTTGAGTGTAAAACAGGAATTCATTGACACGAACAAGGAGTACTTCAACGCACTCGTCACAACAGCACCATTCAACAAGGGAACATTACAGAAAATCAACGATTGGTGTAGCGAAAACACTAAAGGCAAAATTAAATCGGCCCTTGACGACATCAAGAAGAACGATAGGATGTACCTTATCAACGCACTCTATTTCAAAGGCGGGTGGGCGAATGAATTCAACAAAGAGATGACAAAAGAGATGCCATTCACAAAAGATGATGACAGCGTTGTCAATGTATCGATGATGAACCAAGAAATAAAAGCAATGTATTATGAGGATGATGTAATACAAATTGTAGACAAAGACTTTGACTATGCTTACGAAATGCGACTTATACTCCCGGCTGAAGGCGTTACAATAGAAGAGGCGATAGCACATCTTGCATGCAACTACGAGAACATTGTTTCCAAAATGTTCAAACATCAGGTGACACTCTCAATGCCCAAGTTCCAAAGCGACTTCAGCACCAGCCTAAAAGAGCCACTGATGCATATAGGTATGCCGCGCGCATTCAGCAATAGCGCACAGTTTGACGGGATATCAGATGAGCCGCTACGCATTGATGATGTATTCCAGAAAACATTCATAAAGGTAGATGAGACCGGCGCTGAGGCTGCAGCCCTGACTGTTGTAAGAACAGGACTTCTTTCTATGAACCAAAAATTTGAAGAGAGAGTCATGAACATTAACCGACCATTCATATATATTATAAAGAACTATCAGCCCGAAAATATACTTTTCATCGGCAAGGTAGGCAACCCCAACGAATAACAATAAATAAAAACAGATATTATGAGACGCTTATTTGGAACATTTTTGCTGTTGCTCATTCTTGCGACCGGCTATGCAAAAGGACCTAAGTACATTTTTTATTTCATTGGTGACGGCATGGGCCCGTCACATGTGCTTGGCACAGAACTTTATCTTGGAGAATTGCAAGGAATCATAGGCCGCCCTCATAGACTTTGTTTCACACAATTCCCGGAGAGTGCCTTTGTGACTACCTACTCAGCCACAAATGGAGTTACCGATTCGGCGGCATCAGGCACAGCCCTCTCTACAGGCAGCAAGACATACAACAGTGCCATTGGAGTAAACAAAGACACAGTAGAGGTATACAGCGTTGCCGCCGACCTTGCCGACAAAGGCATGGCCATCGGAGTGGCTACCACCGTTCCAATAAACCACGCAACCCCAGCCGCATTCTATGCACACAACATGAGCCGCCACAACTATGACGACATTGCACCATGGATGCTTAAAACAGGGTACGATTTCTACGCAGGCGGAGATATAAAAGGAAGCGAAAAGACACGCAATCGAATATACCGCAATGCACAAGCACAAGGTTACGAAATAGCACGCGGCTACAACGATTTCTGCACTAAAGCAAATTCCGCAGACAAGATGATACTTTTCCAGGAGGAAATTGCTACAGAATTGCCATACGCAATTGACCGTGACGACAACGACCTGACGCTTGCGCAGATAACATCTGCAGGCATAGAGTTCCTTGAAAACAGTGGCAAGGATGGATTCTTCATGATGATTGAAGGCGGTAAAATAGACTACGCTGCACACAACGATGACGGTGCCACAGTGTTCCATGAAGTGCTTGACCTGGATTCTGCCGTTGCTGTCGCATACGAGTTCTACAAAAAACATAAAAATGAAACACTCATAATAGTTACTGCCGACCACGAGACAGGAGGCCTTGTGCTTGGCTACAAAGGCGATTACAGCCTCAATCTCAAGGCTCTCTCGGCACAGAAAGCAAGCGTTGAGCGCATGATAGAGATTCTGTTAGCAGAAAAAGAGACTACATGGGGACACATCAATGCACTTGTAAAAGAGAATATCGGTGTCAAAGTGCGCGGCAACAAGAACGCCGATGAAAAAGTTACAGTTGACTACAACCTTGCAAAAGAGATTGCATATAATGCAATATATGACCTTAACCGTAGCGCAGCCCTCTCATGGGCCAGCGGTAACCATTCCGGAACATTTGTTCCGCTGTTTGCCATTGGAAAGGGTGCGGAAAAGTTCAATGGTGTAATCGACAACACCGATATACCTAAAATAATAAGGACACTGAAGGGTGTAAAATGACCGGGCTGCAACGACGCGACAGGTTATCGTCATCACCAGAGTGTTAAAATATGAGCAAAAAACTGTTAATTAGTCGCGCCAGAGATTAGTTTTCATTAATTTTGCAAATTAAAATTACAGACAACTGACATTATGAAGAAAAGCATATATGGAGCAATGCTCCTTTCATTGTTGTTTATTCTCACATCCTGTATAAGAGAAGAGTCTGCAAATGCCGAATGTGACATTGTTTCAGTAAAGGCAACATGGCTTGAAGCAAACAAAGCAATTCTTTCGGGCAGCCCTGTGATAAGCAACAACGATGTAAGGTTCTACGTAAAGGAAGAGACAAGCATTGACTCACTGAAGTTGCTTGAACCTGAATTTGAAATCACGTACGGAGCAAATATAACAAAGGATGAACGTATAGATGAGAATGGCGACAGGGGAATATGCCTTTATTACAACACAACATCAGAGGACGGAATGTGGAGCAAGAGATATAAGGTCTCATTTACCAAACAGACCGTAATAGATGTTGATGCGACATTCGGTTTTGAAAATTTCACCACAGTCACCACAGTAGGCAGCAACCCCAATGTATATGCCGTGTGGCATGAGGTTGAAAAGAGCGGAACACTACTCAACTGGTGGGGAAGCGGAAACGCAGGTTTCTCAATATCAGGAAAGGGGAAGACTCCTGATGAGTTCCCGACAGCACCGGATTCTGCAGGTGTCAATGGATGTTGCATAAAACTTACTACACTCAGCACAGGCACATTTGGCAAGCCTATGAAGATGCCTATTGCAGCCGGCAATATCTTCATTGGAGAATTCCAGATTGTCAACGCCGTAAGGAAGCCATTGGAAGCAACCCGGTTTGGTCTTGCCATTGTTCCAAGCAAACCCGTATCGCTCACAGGATACTACAAATACACACCGGGAGAGGTCTTTACAGACAAAAATTCACAAGTGATACCCGAACGCAGAGATACTTGTTCGATATACTCAGTACTTTACGAAATTGACCCCACGAATATCGTTACCCTTGACGGCAGCAATGTAATGTCAAGTGACCGCATAGTGCTTGTCGCAGAACTTAAAAACCCCAGCGAGCCGACAGAATGGACAGAATTCAATGTACCCTTCAAAGAGGTCAACGGCAAATACTTTGACAAGGCCAAACTTGAAAGAGGAGAATATGCCATAACAGTCGTTGCGAGTTCAAGCAAAGAGGGAGCTTTCTTTGAAGGAGCAGTCGGGAGCACGCTATACATAGATGAGATAAAGATAAACTGGAGCAACGAATGACTCCATTCCAGAAAACAACATAGCATAACACAATGAAAAAAATAGTTGCAATATTTATAACATGTCTCACAGTCCTTTCGGCAACAGCCAACACAAATGATGTCAACGACACCGACAGGAACCTGCTAAGAGCAGCATTAAGCGGATGGTATATACGCCTGAGCGCAGGTTACAATATCGGCGGAACTGCACCACTGCCCATGCCACGTGAAATCCGTGGAATAGAGGGGTACAACCCCGGGCTGAACCTGGCAATAGAAGGAACCGTAGAGAAAATGTTCGGCAAAGGGAATTGGGGTTTGCGTTGGGGAGTAAGACTTGAGACAAAAGGCATGACAACCAAGGCCGATGTCAAGAACTATTATATGGAAGTCTACAATGGCGGTGATGACATTATAAACGGTTACTGGACAGGAAAGGTAAAAACACAGGTAAAGAATACATACCTCACAGTTCCGGTACTTGCCTTGTACCGCATCAACGAAAGATGGAATGTTTCAGCAGGAGTATACGCATCGTATCTGCTTGAAGGCGAGTTCACAGGCAATGCCTATGACGGTTATCTGCGCGAGGGCGACCCCACTGGCGCAAAAAGCGAACTGGACAATGCAACTTATGATTTCAGCACCGACATACGCAAGCTCAACTGGGGTTTGCAGGCCGGTGGCGAGTACAAGGCATACAGACACTTGGCAATATTCGCCAATCTGCAATGGAGCATGAACGGGATATTCCCAAGTGACTATAGCAGCGTCACGTTTGACCTGTACCCGATATACGGAACTTTAGGATTCACTTATTTGTTCTGAACATGAAGATTAATTACAAAATAAAATAAATGCTTATGAAGAAATTTCTACTTTCATTGGCTGTTGCAATGACTGCTATGTTTGCAGCAGCACAGACAAAAACTTACACAGACAATCTTGCTATCAACATGGATGGTACCGACATGGCACCACAACAATCGTCCATCATTGTAAAGCAAGAGAACAACGGAACCTACACTCTGTCTTTAAACAACTTCATCATCCACGACAGCGGAATGGATATGTCTGTAGGAAATATTGTAGTGAACAATATCAGCGTTACAACGGATAAAGGCATAAAGGCATTCAAGGTAGAGCAGAACATCACAATCCAGCCCGGTGACACAGAGAACAACTGGATAGGTCCTTATCTTGGCGAGTTGCCTATCAGCATAAGCGGAAAGATGACTGAAGGCTCGCTCTATTGCAGCATTGGTATTAATATGGGCGGAAGCATCATCAACGTTGTATTCGGCACAGACATCAACAAGACATTCTCTTATGATGAGGACCTCATTGTTACCATAGACGGCGAAAGCATGGAACCGCAACGCACAACTATACACGTTGACGAGATTGCGAACGGCACATGCACCCTTGCACTCAACAACTTTGAACTGCCTGATATGCCTATAGGCAACATAATCCTCAGAGGCATCACAACAACAGCCGAGAATGATGTAAGAAAATTCGCTACGGAACAGACAATCGTAATAACAAACGGAGACAATGACAACGTTGGATGGATTGGTCCGATACTCGGCGAATTGCCAGTTAGCATAAGCGGCAAGATGACCGGCTACAAACTTTATTGCAACATTGATATAGAAATGGGCCAGACTATAAATGTAAAATTCGGAAACGAGAACCTCACAGGAATTGAGAACATTGCCGGCGAGCAGAATACCAAGGTTATTTTTGACATAACAGGCCGCCGCATAGACACAGTAACAGCGCCCGGAATATACATTATAAACGGCAAAAAGGTACTTGTGAAATAATTATATTTACATATTCATACAAAAAGAGCGCCACGTGGCGCTCTTTTTGTATGAATAAAGGCAATATTCTATACATGCACATTATTGCCAATATTAAAAAAAATGACGAAATTTGCCTTTGATGAATGATAAAATTCACAAAAAGCCATACCTTATATAATATCGGACACCATTTTGCGTTGATAATGAGGTAAATTGAGCATAATGAAAAAATGGGCACTCATACTGCTGTTTGCATTTGGCGCGTACTCCGCCGTACGTGCACAATATGACGTACACTTCACGCACTATTGGAAGATGCTCAACTTCTACAACCCCGCAGGAGCCGGAGCAGAACAGAAGATGTTCGCATACGCTGCCTACAGCAACCAGTTGTCGGGATTCGAGAACAATCCAAAGAGCATGCTGCTCAATATTGATGCTCCCATTCCATTTGTACGCGGCGACCACAACCTTGGCCTCGGCGCACTCAATGACGATATCGGCCTGTTCACGAACCAGCATATCTATCTGAACTACGCCTACGGCTTCAAGCTTTTTGGCGGACGCTTGGCTGCCGGAGCGCAGATTGGAATATTGAACTGCGTTTTCGACAGCAAAGACCTGAGTTTCGGCGGCGAGAGCAACGACCCTGCTTTCCCAAGCGGAAATGCCAACGGTAACTCAATAGATTTCGGCGCAGGAATACTGTACCAGCACAAATATTTTTATGCCGGTGTTTCCGCCCTTCACCTTAACGGACCGACAATTCTCATGGGCGAAAAGAACGAAATTGAGATATCGCAATACTTTAATTTCACGGCAGGAGGCAATATACCCATAAAAAATACGTTAATAACAATACAGCCTTCACTGCAGGTGATGACAGACTTTGTTGCATGGCGCACCGACATAACAGCCAGAGGAACATACGACTACAACAGCAAACAGTTCTTTGGCGGTTTGACATACAGCCCGGACATCTCTGTAACCTTCTTTGTCGGCATGGAACTCATGAACATAACGGCAAGTTACGGATATGAGTTGTTCACTTCGGGAATAGGCGCTGCCAACGGCAGCCACGACATATTCCTGGGCTACAAGATAAACCTTGACATTTTCAAGAAAGAAAAGAATAAACATAATAGTATAAGAGTATTGCAATAATGAAGAAAATAGTATTTTTCTCGACAATCCTTCTCTCATTGGCAATGATTTCATGTTTGAGCCCACGTGGGGGGATGAGTAATTCTCAGGGTGGCGAAGTCACCGGTATAAGCGGTACGGCAGTGAACGAACCTACTCCGTACGGAATGGTTTTTATACCCAGAGGGTCAATAAAAATCGGCGATGAAAAGAACGATTCGCTATGGGGTACCAATGCACCCACAAAGGATATATCTGTTGATGCATTCTGGATGGACGAGACCGAGGTCTCTAATGCCAAATACCGCCAGTTTGTATTTTGGGTACGCGACTCCATAATACGTGAACGCCTTGCCGACCCCGCATACGGAGGCGACGAGACTTTCAAGATTACAGAAGACGAGTATGGCGAACCCATTACACCGTATCTCAACTGGAAGAAACCCATCCCCTGGAAGAAACCGACCGAGGATGAGCAACGTGCGATTGAGAGTGTTTACATCACCAACCCTATCACTGGCGAAAAGATGCTCGATGCCGCGCAGATGAACTATCGCTACGAAATCTATGACTACACTCAGGCTGCGCTACGCAAAAACCGCATCAACCCGGAAGAGCGCAACCGCAATACAGACATACCAACGAACTATGATGAGGTAGTTACTATCTCCAAGGATACTGCATATATTGATGACGAAGGTGTAATTGTCAGGGAGACAATCAACCGTCAACTCTCAGGCCCGTATGATTTCCTGAACACATATATCGTGAACATATATCCAGACACTACATGTTGGGTAAATGATTTTCCCAATGCGAACAACGAAACCTATTTGCAGTTGTACTTCAGTCACCCCAACTACGACAATCACCCTGTAGTAGGTGTCAGTTGGGAGCAGGCCAATGCATTCTGCGCTTGGCGCACAGAATATCTGCTCAAGGGTATGGGCTCACAATCAAAATGGATTCAGCGTTACCGACTGCCCTCCGAGGCTGAATGGGAGTATGCAGCACGTGGCAAGGAGGGCAACCGTTTCCCCTGGGAACAGGATGACACCAAGAGCGAACAGGGATGCTATTATGCTAACTACAAGCCGGGAGAAGGCAACTATACAAAGGACGGAAGCCTCATAACATCACGCTGTGGAATTTTCTCGGCAAATTCAAATGGGCTTTATGATATGGCGGGTAACGTTGCCGAATGGACATCTACCGTATACACCGAAGCAGGAGTACTCCAGATGAGCGACATAAATCCCGACCTACGCTATCGCGCTGCAAAGGAAGACCCATACAGCATGAAGAAGAAAACCATTAGAGGCGGCTCATGGAAAGACCCCGTAAAGTTCATTCAAGGCGCAACAAGGTCATCGGAATACCAGAACGAGTCACGTTCATATATCGGTTTCCGTTGTGTGCGCAGTTATGCAGGAACAGAACGCAAGAGATAAAGAACTATTTTAAAAAGACAAATTACAGAAACAATATATGAAAAAGGCTAAAGGTTTTATAAGGAGCATACAGGCATTCATGGACTCTGCACGAGGAAAGACCGTGCTGAATTATCTGTACAGTTGGGGTGCCGCAATTGTAATTTTGGGTACTCTGTTCAAGCTGACCCACATGGCCGGAGCAAACATAATGCTGTTTATCGGTATGGGAACAGAGGTTATCGTGTTCTTCTTCTCTGCATTTGAGCGCCCATACGAAGTAGCCGAAGAGGAAAAGAGAGAAGAACTTGCCGAAGAGGCAGGCATGGCACGCACAGCCAGCGGACAGCCAATCATCATCAACGGTCCTATTGTAGCCGGAGGAACAGGCGTAGCCCCCGTCGAGGGCAGCAATGCTGCGCCAGTCACAACCGACAGCCCGATTATACAGCCTACGGGCAATGTACCTTACCAGCAACCGATACCAGTGGCAAATGTTGAAAACATAAACAACATGGACAAGGTAACCGAAGAGTATATTGAACAGGTACGTGCCCTCAACGAAGCCATTGAGCACATATCGAAACAGACTGAGGCCCTTGGGCATAACCTTGAAGAAATGGAAACCCTCAGACGCAACCTCACAGGTGTGAATGCCGTATATGAAATACAATTGCGCAATGCAAGCGGACAACTCAACTCACTTGACCAGGTCAACGAACAGACACAGAAGATGGCACAACAGGTTGAGGAACTCAACGCACTCTACGCCCGAATGATTGAGGCTATGACAACAAACACAAACCGTCAACAAATCTAATATAGAAGACGATGAAAATCAAGAAACAGAAAGTCTCACCACGTCAGAAGATGATTAACCTCATGTACGTTCTTCTGATGGCGATGCTTGCCTTGAATGTGTCATCGGACGTGCTTAATGGATTTACACTTGTCGATGACAGCCTCTCAAAAAGTGCCGACAACACCGACAAGCAGAACGAGATACTCTACAAATCCTTTGAGCAGAACTATGCGCAGAACCCTGAAAAGGTTCGTGAATGGTATAACCGCGCTATGAAGGTCAAAGAACTTTCAAAAGCACTCTATGACTATGCCGACGAACTCAAGACACGCATAGCAAAGAAAGCAGACGGTGAGGAAGGAGACTACAGGAACCTCAAGAACCGCGAAGACCTTGAAGCCTCCACCTATGTGATGCTGGCTCCCGGAACTGGCGAAGGTGAGAAATTGTTCAACACAATAACAGAATACCGCGAAACAATTCTCTCCATGGTCGACAACCCAGAGCAGCAGGATGTCATAATGGAAACTCTCAGCACCGACATTCCACGGAGAGACCAGACACTGCTGAAGAACTGGCAGGAATACAACTTTGAGAACATGCCAGCAATAGCAGCCATAACAATTCTTACCAAAATACAAAACGACGTACGGTACATTGAGGGTGAGATGCTGCACACCCTTTCCAAGAACATTGACTTGGGCGATGTACGCGTGAACCAGATTCAGGCTTTGGTCATTCCATCGTCAAAGAACGTAGTACGCGGCGGAAACTTCTCGGCACAGATTATTCTTGCCGCAGTAGACTCTACCCAGCGTCCGCAGATATACATAAACGACAAACTGTTCTCGACAGAAAATGGCGAGTACAGCGTACAATGTAACAAAACAGGCGACTACACCCTGAACGGATACATGCTTGTAAATGACGGTTCCGGTTCACAATCGCGCTACGACTTCTCGCAGAACTACACCGTTGTAGACCCAACAGCAACCGTCAGCGCTTCAATGATGAACGTGCTCTATGCAGGATATTCAAACCCAGTGAGCATTTCGGTTCCGGGAGTCGCAGCAAACAGAATATCTGCAAGCATATCTGCAGGCAGCGGAAGCATAAAAAGCGACGGCAATGGAGGATACATCGTTATACCCACCAAAGTCGGCGAGGAGATAAAGATTGGAGTTACCGCACGCAACGAAGCCGGCAAAGGCCAGAGCATGGGAGAATACACCTTCCGCGTACGCCAACTCCCCGACCCCACACCGTTCATCGAGTACAAGGACAAAGACGGGAACACCCAGCGCTACCGTGGCGGGAAAGGCCTGAGCAAGCAAGCCCTTATGAGTTCAAACGGCATTGTAGCGGCCATTGACGACGGACTGCTGAACATCGGATTCAAAGTCCTCTCTTTTGAGACCGTATTCTATGACAACATGGGCAATGCAAAACCAATGACATCGGAAGGAGCAGACTTCACATCGCGCCAAAAGGAAATGATGCGCGAACTGGGTCGCGGAAAACGTTTCTACATATCCCATGTAAAGGCCATTGGTCCCGACAATGTAGAACGATTGCTCCCTACTACACTTGAGGTGATAATAAACTAAGAACCGAACAAACAATACAGTTATGCAATACATAAGCCGACTATTAGTCATCGTATCATTCCTTATTGCTGTACAGGCAACTGATGCCCAACCACCTGCACGCAAGAAGGAGAATGCAAAAAAAGAAAGGAAAGCCGAGAACCGCAAGGCCAATACAACGCTTACCGAAAGGGCAAAAAGCCAATATCCCGGCACAATTGTTCCTCAAGAAGTAGAATGGAAACGCGATGTTTACCGCACTCTTGACCTCAAGGTTGAAGAGAACGCATCGCTATACTACCCGGTAGAGCAGATTGGCAACAACATGAACCTCTTCACATTCCTGTTCCTGAACGTTATCAAAGGAGAAATCACTGCATACGAGTACAACCTCGACGGTTACGAGTCATTCACAGAAGAGGATATTGCCGACACGAAAGAGATGCTTGAAGACTACCGCATATACTTTGAGGAGAAAGACGGCGAGATTGTAGTCGGCAGCAGCGACATACCAAGCGCAGAAGTGCTCAGTTATTATGTCAAGGAGAGCCACTACTACGATAACAAGACCGGAACATACAGCAAACGCATAACAGCATTGTGCCCGGTATTGCACCGCAGTGACGATGAATATTCTTCACAGATTGTAAAATATCCGATGTTCTGGATAAACTATGACGAAGTAGCGCCAATGCTTGCCCAGCAGAATGTAATGACAAGCAGTTTGAACAATGTATCCTCTATGAGCCTTGATGACTACTTTACCAAAGGCGCATACAATGGCGAGATATACAAGACGGTAAATCTGAGAAACCTTGCAATATCGCAGTACTGCAAAGACTCTACAGCCGTAAAGAAAGAACAGCAGAAGATTGAGCAGCAACTCAAGGACTTCCGTACAAACCTATGGAATACAAAGACTGTTGCCGAATTGCGCCAGGACTCTATAAATGCCGCAATTGAGGCAGCCAATGATTCAATCGCCGAAACCGACGAGAAAGAGAAAAAAAGCAAGAAAATTACCCGTAGGGCACGCAAAGGAAAAGAGGAGAAAGTAAAAAAGCAAGAAAAACAGGAAAAGCAGGAAAAGCAGGCAAAGCAGAAAAAGCAAAAAGGGAACAGCAAAAGCAGCGGTGGCGCAAAAGTTTCGGTAAGACGTACACGCCGATAAATATTTTTATCGTTTTTTTTGCTTATTTACTTTATTTATAGTTTTTTTGCGGAGTAAATAGGTATTGGAACAGCATTGCAATACCCGAAAGTATTCTGATGCTGTTTCTGTTCAATAACTTTAAAACAAAAACCATGAAAAAAATTTTCGGAATTCTATTGGCTTTTACACTTCTTACAGCAGTTCCCGCGACTGCACAATTTGATTTTGGCGTAAAGGCCGGAATCAACCTTGCGCAGAAACCATCTGATATAAAAGATGTAAAAGGCAAAACCGGTTGGTTCGTTGGCCCAATGGCAAAGGTTACACTTCCAATCGTCGGTCTTGGCGTTGAAGCAGACCTTCTCTACTCACAGACAAACACCAAGGTTGGTGGCGAAAGCATTAAAAGACACAGCATTGACATTCCAGTCTATGTACGCTACGATTTATCATTGCCTGCTGTAAGCAAGTTCGTTGTGCCTTTCGTGGCAGTAGGTCCGCAATGGAGTTGGAACATCGGTGACAAGAAATTCTCTATTGATGATGCTTTGAATAGCGCATTGGCAGATGAGCTTGGAGAGTATACCTTGAGAAGCAGCAACCTAAGCCTTAACCTTGGTTTGGGTGCAATTCTCCTTAGCCACGTACAGATTCACGCAAACTACAACATTGCACTTGGAAGTACCAGTGATTACCGTACAGTAGACAGCGCTGTCGGCAACTTTATAACCAAGTCAAAAACCAACACATGGCAAATATCAGTTGCTTATCTTTTCTAAACAGACTGATAGCCGATATATACAAAAAACAGTTCCATGCCGGAACTGTTTTTTGTATATTTTATAAATGAACAAAACCTTGATTACTGCACGCGCAACCTCTGCCCTATGTGTATTATTGAACTTGCCTTAAGGCCATTGAGTTTCAGTATCGAACGTTGCGAAACACCGTGTTTTTTTGCAATCTTAGCAACAGTTTCACCTTTTTTCACTTTGTGATACTTAGGTTCCGGACCTGCCACCTTTACCTTACCATTCTCGATATAACGCGACCCAGGCCTGCGGTACACAAAACTGTCACCGGTTACAGTCTGGTTCTCAAAATCGAACAGCAGCGCAGGGTCAATACATTTCCCCAACAGAATGGTCTCAAAGTGGAGATGCGAACCGGTTGAACGTCCGGTATTGCCACCAAGGCCTATAGGTTCACCAGCCTTTACATTCTGGTTCTCTGATACCAGTTTCTTTGAAAGATGAGCATAGAGTGTCTCAATTCCATTATTGTGGCGTATAACCACATAATGGCCGTATCCACGACGCTGATAGGCTGTAATACGCACTTTTCCGTCAAAGGCAGCGTAAATGGTATCACCCTTCTGCACCTTAACGTCAAGCCCGTTATGTACACGCCGCCTGCGTGGACGGTAACCGAAAATATCGGTTATCTTGCGATTCGTGGTAGGCATGACAAAGCCTGTCAAATCTATCTTGAAAGAATCGGGCAGAGTTGCTGTGAAATGCACACCTTCATTCTCCCACTTTGGATACATATCCATAGAGGGAACAACAAAAGACTCGTTCAACAGCATATTGTGCAATGCCATAGAATCGACCTTCTCCATTTGCTTGCACACAAGAACCTCCTCGGCATACATATCCTGCGCAACTGCACCTATAGAAGAGCACGCAAGAAACGCTGCAATAAATATGGATTTCAGATACTTCACAGTCTTATTTGAATTTCAGGCTCTCCTCGCCACCATACTCGAATTCAGTAACAGCAGACTTGTAATCAAAAAGTTCTTCAGGAGCAAAAAAACGGTTAATCTCAATGATTGCGTTCTCTACGGAATCCGATGCATGCACGACATTCTGTTCACCGCTCATTGAGAAGTCGCCACGGATTGTACCGGGAAGTGCCTTACGCGAGTTTGTAGCACCTACCAGAAGACGCACAGTCTCAACAGCCTCGGCTCCCTCGACACAACATGCTATTATTGGAGCTGCCTGCATTGAAGCCTTGAGATAAGGGAAGAAGGGACGCTCCTTCAGATGGGCATAGTGTTCATTTACAATTTCATCGGTCATAAACATCATTTTGATGCCTACGAATCTTAATCCCTTACGCTCGAAACGAGTTACAATGTCGCCTATAAGACCACGCTGAATGGCATTAGGCTTAACGAGAATGAGTGTTCTTTCCATTATTATTATGTTTGGTTATAAGTATGTATTTGTCATTGACTGCAAAGATAGCAAAAAATGGTTATTTTTGCGAAAACTAATGATTTAAGAATTAATCTTTAACCATTTTGACCCCATTATGCAATATCTGTTTTTTATGAGATTGCTCCCCAGTTCCAGTTTTTCATGTTCTTTATAGTACGCAAACGGTTCCACACAACCTGATAAAGTGTAGAATTGTGCTCAGGGTCGGCATTTACCACACCACGTGCCACCTCTCGTACATATTGCAGGAGTTGCTCATCGCGGGCAAGATTGGCAATCTTGAGGTCAAATGCAATTCCGCTCTGCTGCGTACCTTCCATGTCACCGGGACCACGAAGTTTGAGGTCAGCCTCAGCAATTTCAAAGCCATCGTTGCTGGTTGTCATTATCTCCATACGCTTACGGGTATCCTCAGTGAGTTTATAATCGGTTACCAGAATACAGTATGACTGCGAAGCACCGCGCCCCACTCTGCCACGCAACTGATGCAGTTGAGAGAGTCCGAAACGCTCTGCATTCTCTATTACCATAACCGAAGCATTCGGTACATCAACCCCCACCTCTATTACGGTCGTAGAAACAAGTATCTGGGTCTCGCCTGAAGCAAAACGACGCATCTCCTCATCTTTCTCTTTCGGTTTCATCTTTCCATGCAGTTTACTCAACCTGTAATCGCAGAAGATGTTGCACAATTGCCTATAACCGTCCTCAAGATTCTTTAAATCGAGTTTTTCGCTCTCGCTGATGAGCGGATACACCACGTACACCTGCCTGCCCTCCTGTAATTGCTTGTGTATAAATGAGTACATGCTGTCGGCACGGTTGCGGAATATATGTGTTGTAGTTATCGGTTTACGTCCTGGTGGCAGTTCGTCAATGACGGATACATCAAGGTCACCATAAAGTGTCATTGCCAACGTCCGCGGAATAGGTGTTGCCGTCATTACCAAAATATGTGGCGGTATGCTGTTCTTTGTCCACATTTTCGCTCTTTGCACAACGCCAAAGCGATGTTGTTCATCAATAACCACAAGACCAAGGTTGTAGAAAAGCACATTATCTTCAAGCACGGCATGCGTGCCCACAAGGATATCAACCTCGCCGGCCTCAAGAGCCTGGAAAAGCGGTGTGCGCTCTTTCTGTTTTGTGCTACCGGTAAGCAGTTCTACCCTGACCGGCAAACTGCCTAACATGCGACGTATTGTAGCGAAATGCTGCTCGGCAAGAATCTCCGTAGGTGCAAGAATGCAAGCCTGATAGCCATTGTCCTTTGCTAAAAGCATTGAGAGCAGGGCAACAAGGGTTTTTCCGCTACCGACATCTCCTTGCAACAGGCGGTTCATTTGGCGATTGCTGTTCACATCGGTACGGATTTCACGCACTACCCTCTTTTGGGCTCCGGTCAGTTCAAAAGGGAGATTTTCCCGATAGAAACGGTTGAACATATCACCGACCTTCGCGAAACGATGCCCAAGATAACGCATCTGCCTTTCACGTGCATATTGCAATATGTTCAGTTGGATATAAAAGAGTTCCTCAAACTTGAGCCTGTACTGTGCAAGTTGCAATTCCTTAGTGTTCTTCGGGAAGTGTATTATGCGCAAGGCATCGTCAAGCGACATCAGTCCATGCTTGCGTATGATATCATCGGACAATGTTTCCGGGATTTCGGTTGAAAGAAGAACAAAAAGATTCTGCACCAGTTTTGCCATGGCATTCGAGTTAAGGCCATGACGCTTCATCTTTTCTGTTGTGTTATAAAATGGCTGCAACCCCATGCTGCTCAACTGTAGGGTCGAGGCATCGTCTACGTCGGGATGAGCGATGTTCACCCTGCCATTAAACATTGAGGGTTTGCCGAAGACTACATACCGGGTCGATAATTTCAGGCGGTTCCTGATATACTTGATGCCTTTGAACCACACAAGGTCTACAAATGCCGTGCCATCGGTAAAATGTGCGACAAGACGACGGGCTGCTCCCTCACCCATCTCTTCAAAAGAACGTATTTCACCCACCAGTTGCACATGCTGCAATTGAGAACCGAGTTCACATACCTTAAAGACACGGCTACGGTCAATGTATTTATATGGGAAATAGTACAAAAGGTCATACAAGGAACGGATATTCAGTTCCCCGCTTAACAGAGCAGCACGCTGCTCGCCCACACCCGGAAGGAATTTTATATTTCTTGTTGCGGTATCCAGCATTCCACCAAGGTCCTTGCCACCATCAGGTCAAAAGGAGTTGTCAGTTTTATATTCTCTCTGTTTCCATCAACTGCAACCACATTCATTCCGGCAGCCTCGACAACCGAAGCATCATCGGTAAAACTCTCGACAAAGCGCTGTTCGTATGCCCTGCGCAGAACAGAAAGTTTAAATACCTGCGGTGTCTGCACCAGACGATAACGGTCACGCGGCACTACTTCAGTAGCACCGCCTGCTCCTACAATATGACGCAGGCTGTCATGTACATCGGTCATAGGAATTGCCGCACCATGTATCCAAGCCTCACGGAAACAATCATCAACAACCTTCTGCGACACAAACGGACGCACACCGTCATGTACACCCACAAGAGCCTCATCAATGTCGTCAACCTGCATAAGACCGTTCTGAACTGAATGGAAGCGTGTAGCGCCGCCTTGGGTAAGCAACAAAGGCACTGTAAACTCATATTGCCTGCACAACTCCTTCCACAAATCAAACTGGTCTGACGGAAGCACCAATATGAGCTGCATCGATTTGTCAATTGCATGCAGGCGCTCCAATGTGACCATCAATATCGGTCTATTGCCAATAATCTGAAACTGTTTTGGGATTTCACCACCCATGCGGAGTCCCTTGCCGCCCGCAACTACTATAAGATATTTTTTCATAATCAAATGCTTTTTCAGAACTGCATCTGTGAGCGCAAAGTCTTTACCGTTGCAAAGCCACAGAGCCTCTCGACAATTGCGAAACCGAAATCAAATGAAACTCCCGGCCCGCAAGCAGTGATAATGTTACCGTCCTCTTGGAGCGGTACTGCAGTATATTCAGCACCGGAAAGGTCGGTCTCGCACCCCGGATAACATGTCGCCTTACGCCCCCGAAGTATGCCGATACGCCCGAAGACCATTGGAGCCGCGCATATTGCCGCAAGCAAGATGCCTCTTGAATGTGCGCTCAGCAATGCCTCGCGCAAAGCGGCATGAGCCGACAAGTTTTCCGTTCCGCCACCGCCACCAGGCAGAACCAACGCTACAGCATCATTGAAATTCACTTCATTGAAAAGTACATCGGCTACCACTTTGACATTCTGCGCAGAAACCACCTCTGCACGTTCCATTATAGATACTGTTACCACTTCAATACCGGCCCGACGCATAACGTCTACAGGTGCCAATGCCTCAACAGTTTCGAATCCATCGGCAAGAAACAGATAAACCTTCTTCATAATCAATAATTCATTTTAAATCTGAATGTTATTGTGCCGTTCTCATTTTCCAGTTTGTCGGAAACCTTATTGAACCTCACTTTATAGGCCTCTTTTTCGGCAACACGCTTAAGCGCTACAGATGTTGTCTTGGCATTGGCCTCAATAACTATTCCTTCACTATTTACAATCACATGCACAACAACCACACCTTCTTCCTGAACCGGGATATCTCTGTTAAGCTCACCAATTACCGTACGGTTGCCCACCTTGTACTCGACACCCTGGCCATTACCGGAACCCTCGCTTGAACCGTTGTCTGTGCCTCCTATGTAACCAGACTCCCCAACTCCATTCTCCTCTCCACCGGTACTGCTTATTTTGCCGGATTTTCCAAATGAGCCCTTTACCGAACGCGCAATCTTCTCTTTTGCCTTGCGCTCAGCCTCCTGGCGTTCTCTTTCGGCTTCTTCCTGGCGTTTCTTTTCTTCATCCTGCTTGTGCTGCTCCATTGTATCTACAGGTATGCTCGGCTCATCATTCTGGGCAATCAACGGTTCCTCGGGAATATTCTGTTCTTGGGATGGAGCCAATGGCTCGACCTGTATCTCATCCTCGGGCATGACTTCTGCATCAATGAACTTCTCGCCTGCAACATCCTCCATAGCACTCTGCATCTCAATATTGCTCTGCTCGGGCTGAGGTTCAACACGCTCCATCACCATGAGATAAAGAAGCAGGAGCAACAGCGTATGAAACACCGTTGTTCCTATAATAGCGCATATCTTCTCCTTTGAAATATCCTTCATCACTTCTTATCGGGCTGACGTGTTGCAAGAACCATCCTGAAATCATTGTCATTGGCAATATTCAGCACTTTAACCACCTCGCCATAAGGTACTGTTTCATCGGCATAGAGGGCAACATACATCTCGCTGTCTTTTTCACGACAACCGAACAGAAATGCTGTCAATTCCTCAAAAGCATAAATCTGCATGGCCTCATCCTTATCCCACTGTACAAAAAGATTCAAATCCTTGTCAATGGTAACACGTGCCAGAGGACTTGCATTTGTCTGAGCCTTGCCCTCGGGCAACAGCACCTTGATTGCATTAGGCGCGACAATTGTGGATGTCAGCATGAAGAATATCAGCAACAGGAAGATAATATCCGTCATAGACGACATTGAGAAACCGTCAATTGTCTTTGTTCTTCTCTTAATCATAACAGGAACTGTTTATTCTTTTAACTGAGCGGTATCTGCTGAAGCCTTATTATTCACATCGGCTGTCCCGTTCTTCTCCTCAGAGACAATCTCAATGAAAGCAATCATATCGGCCTCCATGAGATTCTGGGCTCTGTCAACCTGTGCTACAAGATAGTTATATGCAAATATCGCAATAATACCCACAACAAGACCGCCGACAGTGGTAACCATAGCCTCATATATACCACCTGACAACAGCGACACGTCAATGTTGTTTCCTGCATTTGACATTTGCCAGAAAGCCTGCACCATACCGGTTACTGTACCGAGGAAACCAAGCATTGGCGCTACGGCAGCAATTGTAGAGAGTATGGGCAATCCTTTTTCCAAAGCAGCAATCTCAAGACCGGCATTGTTATCAAGCACCTGACGGATAGAAGCAGTATCGAGCCTGTAATCCTTTACGCCTTTGGCAAGTATACGCGACATTGGAGTATTCAATTTCTCGCAATAATTGATTGCCGACTTGGCATCATTCTCGCGAATGTTGTCTTTTATGCGGGCAAGCAGGTGAGGACTCTTCTGCATGGCCTTGCGAAGGGTCATGAAACGCTCAATGAAAATGTATATGCCCAATATTGACAATACTGCCAATACAATCATAATCCAACCGCCTTTCATTGCAAGGTCAAGAATATTCAAACTCTCCTGCACCGGCTCCGCGACCTTGGTCAGGACCTCTGTATTTACAGCCTCAGCAGCTACTTCAGTCAAAAAAATCATAGTCTATTATCGTTTATTATTTTGTCAAACACTCCTTGTAGGCAGCAATCGTAGACTCAAGCCCCATATAAAGCGCATCACATATAAGAGCATGGCCGATTGAAACCTCATCGACCCAGGTTATTGTATCAGTAAAATATTTTAGATTATCAAGGCTGAGGTCATGCCCGGCATTCAAGCCTATACCCAACTGTCTTACACGTTTTGCTGTTTCAAGGAAAGGGGCTATAGCAGCTTCCTTGTCACAGGCATACATCTGCGCATAGGGACCGGTATATAGTTCTACGCGGTCTGTGCCGGCCATTGCCGCATACTCGGCCATACGTGGCACAGCATCAATAAAAACCGAACTGCGTATGCCTGCTGCATGCAGGTCATTAAGGATATCACGTAAGAAATCCTGTTGTGCAACAGTATCCCAACCGCAATTTGAGGTCAACTGCCCCGGTTTATCAGGCACAAGTGTCACTTGAGAAGGACGCACACGCAATACAAGGTCCATAAACTCCTTAGAAGGGTATCCCTCAATGTTGAATTCGGTGCGTAATACAGCCTGAAGAGCCGGAACATCGGCACGACGTATATGGCGTTCATCGGGACGCGGATGCACGGTAATGCCATCGGCACCGAACAATTCGCAATCCTTCGCCACTTTAATAATGTCGGGGTTGTTGCCTCCGCGAGCATTCCTTATCGTAGCTACTTTATTGATATTGACACTCAGTTTCGTTCTCATATACAAATGCTTATTCCTCAACACAATTGGTCATTCCACACGCAGTCTAACTCTATTTTTTTGCAAAAATAGCACAAATAAAAAATATTATATTATAAATTGTCTTAATTTTGCACACAAAGGAAAGAATGTGTGCCGATGACAAAGATTACCGGCATGATTTCCCCAAGCATTGCAGAGACTTCAACAACCATTGGACATATATGGAATGTTTAAGTTGACAAAAGAACGTTTAAAGAAGTATAGTAATTATGAAATTTGCGGTATTCGGGAACAAGCACCAGATAAAGAAGTCAAGAAGCATTGAACAGTTGTTCGCTGCAATAAAGAATCATGGCGACACCTTTGCAATGGACAAGCCTTTCTACGATTTTCTCAAAAGCGAGGGCTGTGCCATACCCGAACCGGAAGAGTTCATCACCGGCAATGAGTTCTCGGCAGACATTGCTATAAGTTTCGGAGGCGACGGCACATTGTTGCGCACAGCCGGACGCATTGGGCGAAAACAGATACCTATTCTTGGAATAAATGCAGGCCGACTTGGTTTCCTTACATCTACATCAAACGAAGATTTAGACTTTGTCATTAGCAAAATCCATAAAGGAGAATACGACATTGAGAGACACAACATCATTGAGGCCGTCACCGACGGTGTATCACTGAAGAACTATCCGTTTGCCCTCAACGAGATTGCCATAATGAAACACGACAGTTCATCAATGATGACACTGGAGGTAACAATCAACGACATTGACAGAATAATTTACCAAGCCGACGGGCTTATTGTGGCAGCCCCTTCCGGGTCTACAGGATATTCGTTGAGCGTGGGAGGTCCTATCATTGCTCCTGATGCAAACGTGCTTGCACTTACTCCTATTGCCCCGCACAGCCTGAGCGCAAGACCATTAGTAATAAATGACAATGCCAGAATTAAAATTAAGGTCAACAGCAGAAGCCATAATTTCCTCATTGCCCTTGACGGGCGCAATGAGAGTTGCAACGAATCAACTACTATAACAGTACGTAAGGCCGACTATAAACAACTTATCATACGCCGTAGGGAACACACCTTCATACAGAACCTTAAAGAGAAACTGATGTGGGGCACCGACGTGAGAGATAACTGACCTCAGTTCTGCACGTCAGTCAAGAACCGGACGCACATTATACCCATAGTAACTGTTGAACCAGTTTGTAATAATTTCGCTACTGTTGAAATATAGGAAATAAGAACTTCCCTGATATGACTCACTTGCGGTAGCACACCAATAATAACCACAAACACCCTTTTCATCGCACAAATTGCCGTCATATCCACCCGACGCAGGCAAGAATATCGAGTTGCCGTTCTTGCCAATCACTTTGTAGCCACGTTTACCGTCTTGGGTAGTCCACTCCCACTTGCATTTCTCAATAAGTTCTTCAAACTCGTCTTTTGTAGGTATGCGCCAACCGGCACCCCATTCAGCACGTGCCGCGTCATGCGTTGCATCGCCGGATATTGAGTAGAGAGCGAGTCCGCTATCTTTTAATGTTTTCTTAGAGTAGTCGTCTTTAGTTTCTATTTCGCCCCATGCATAATAGTTGCCATAATCTGTAGAAGATGCAGCACCAACATTGCATGCAGCCCATTTAACGCTCAACCCAAGATCCACGTACTCATGAGTACCGGCCAAATTCTTTTCATGGGTATTTACTGCGATTGTACGAACAATCCGTCCGTTGATTTTAAGCTTTATAGTATCGATAGAAGATATTGTAATTGTATCAAATTCCTGTTCAGCAACGGTTCCTGTCACGGTTTCATTCTGCGCTGTTTCAACAGCACCGGTCAATTGCGATGCCTCTTCGTCATCCCCTGGCAACAACAAGACAAGGAGTACAACCAACAGCAACAGCGGTAAAGCAATCATCAGAATTTTGCCGATTGGCAAAGGATTTGCTTTTCCCGGTATTGGATTGCCCTCTTTTTTCAAAGTTGCAGGCTGCACCTTATCCTTTGTCTGAGATACAGGCTTCACATCAGGTTTCTTCTCCGTTACCGCTTTGGGGGCCGCCTCTTTTGGATTCTTGTCGGGCTGCGATACCGGAGCAGCCTCACGTACCTGCTCCATTGTTTTTTCAGGTACTGCAACCTTGGGTAAAATATTCTCTTTAGCCTTGTCTTCGGCAACAACTCTATCCCTCTTGAGTTCAGCCCTCAAAAGTTTGTCCTTCTCAAGTTCTACATCATAAGAGGCCTTCAGAGACTCATCATCTGTACCTATCAACTGGACATTGTACTCGCCTGCAGGAAGTATATGCTTGAACATCTTACCGCCATTGGCAACACCTACTTCCTGAAAATCGACAAGCACACGGCAATCGGCATCGGGAACAATCTTTAGGCAAATACCTTCTACGGGAACGTTCTTTGCAGGGGGGACAATCCTACGCCTTCCGGTAACCTCAAGTACCGCATCGGCAAGTTCACTGAGTTTGAGTTTATAATCGGGATATGCAACAAGCCAATGTTTTCTCTTGAGGAAATAGTCAAGTTCCTTGCACATGCTCTCTTTCTCGACCATAAATACAATTATGGGTTTGCCGTCACTGAACATCTTCTCAACCTCATTGGCTACATGTTCCGATGCATTGGAACCCGCTGTGTAAATGAGTACCATCATTGAAGCGTTTTCTAACGCATTCATTATTTCCGTGGGATATGAATGCCCCGGATGAACATCATGTGCAGCCATCCAACATTTTACGCCGGCATCCATCAGTGCCGTACGCACATCCTCAGTAACAGCAGTATCCCTGCTCGAATAGCTTAGAAAAACATCAAACTCATTCATTGGCATATATTTTCCACAAAGATAAGCATTTAGAACATTCAATAAAAATTTTCTAAACATAAAAGAGGATAACAAATCAACACTGTCGCTGTTTAACGTATGACGATTGAATACTAATACAAAGAGCCCAAGCCAAAAATACTTTTGACCCGGGCTCCATCAGTTATATAAAAAATTTAAACCCAGTTTCTCTCTATAATCCACCTATACACGACAGGAACGACAAATATATTGAGGATTGTAGACGAGAGCAGACCGCCCAACACTACAACCGCCATTGGGCTTTGGATTTCGTTACCGGATGCCGAACCGTTCAGTATCATAGGAACAAGGGCCAGGGCCGAAGTGAATGCCGTCATAAGAATAGGTGTCAAACGGTCGGCCGAGCCATTCAGTACAGCATCATTGAGCGATGCTCCCCCGGCACGCAAATGCTGATAGCGCGATACCAAAAGAATGCCATTGCGTGTAGCAATGCCGAACAGGGTTATAAGACCTATAATCGCAGGAATACTCATGACTGCAGATGTGAAGTATGTTGCCAGGATACCACCTATCAGAGCCAAAGGCAAGTTCAGCAACACCACTGCCGACAACGTAGTGCTCTTGAACTCGCTGTAAAGCAGAACAAACACTACAAGAATGGCAATCAATGTAGCCAGCCACAAGGTGCGCGACGCAGAATCGGCACTCTCAAACTGCCCGCCATATTCAAGGCGATATCCTTCGTCAAGCAGAAGGTTATCGGCAAGATGCTCTCTGACGAGGTCTACTGTACCGGCAACGTCACCGCTGGCAATATTTGCCGACACAACGACCTTGCGCTGTACATTCTCGCGGCTGATGCTTCCAGGACCACCGACAGAGACAATTGAGGCAACATCATCAAGTGCAACTTTGCCATCGGGAGTGTCTATAAGCGCACGCTTCACACCTTCTACACTTTCGGTATAATCCTTGTTCAGGCGTATTATGAGGTCAAAACTACGTTCCTCTTCATACACGCTGCCCACTTTTTTGCCTGGGAACGAAGCCTCAACAAAACTGTTGAAATCCTCCATGGTTATTCCGTAAAGTGCAAGTTTCTCACGGTCGGCACGTATCTGGAGCTGTGGGGTCTCAACTTGTTGTTCAACGTTAACATCTACAACGTCAGGGAAGGCAGCAAGCAGTTCCTTTATTTCGGTACCCTTGCGGAAAAGAGTACTCAAATCGGGACCGAAAATCTTTATGGCAAGGTCGGCCTGGGTTCCCGACACCATGTGGTCTATTCGGTGTTCAAGCGGTTGACCGACCGAAGTTACCACGCCAGGAATCTTTGACATACGTTCACGGACCTCGGACAGGAACTCCGCCTTACTGCGCTCTCCAAGCACAAAATTGACATCAATCTCAGCACCGTTTGAGGTTTGTGAGTGTTCATCAAGTTCTCCACGGCCTGTCCGGCGTGCAGTGCTTGTCACCTCAGGTATCTGCAACAATTCCTTTTCTATAGCCGTACCAATTCTGTTACTCTCCTCAAGAGATACTCCCGGACGTGACACTGCTGCAATGGTAAGCGCATTCTCGTTGAACTCCGGCAAGAAACTGCGCCCCATTCGGGTAAACAGGAACAGACAAACTGCAAACAACAGGAACAAAACTGCAATAACAGGCTTGGCATGGCCAAGAACCCATTCAAGAGAACTTCGGTATGCACCCAACAGCCATTTCTCTACCCATGTCTTCTTCTCTGTCTTGGTGAGATACCTGTCGCCCGACAGCATAAGTTTACACAATAGCGGTGTCACAGTCATAGCGACAACGAGCGACATGAGAAGTGCGATAAGGTATGCAATACCCAACGGTTTCAACATTCGGCCCTCGAGCCCGCTCAAGAAGAAGAGAGGCATGAAAGTGACCATGATTATGAGTGTCGCATGTATAATTGATGCACGGATTTCGGAAGAAGCCTCAAAAACGACCTTGAACGAAGAGCGTCTGCTCTCCTTTGGCAGAGCATGATTCTCCCTAAGGCGCTTGTACACATTCTCTACATCAATGATAGCATCATCAACCAGCGAACCGATAGCAATGCACATTCCGCCCAAAGTCATGGTGTTTATATCCATTCCCAACAGATACAGAACTATGACAGTACCCAACAATGACAACGGTATCGCCATCAGGGAAATGAATGTCGAGCGCAAGTTCGCCAAAAAGACAAACAGCACAAGTATCACACAAACGGCACCTTCAATGAGTGAACGCCCTACGTTATTTACCGAAGACTGGATATAGTCAGCCTGACGGAAAATCTCGGTATCGAGCCTGACATCTGCAGGCAATGATTGTGATATATCGGCAAGGTTGCGCTCAATATTCTCCGTAACATCAAGAGTATTCACTCCCGGTTGCTTTGAAATTGAAAGAATAATCGCCGGTGTACCGTTCAATGCCGCATATCCCTGCTTCACAGCCGGAGCAATGACAACATCGGCAACATCGGCAACACGCACCACTGCGCCATCACCAGACTTTACGACAGTACTGCCAAGTTCATTGACATCGTTGCTACGCCCCATTCCCCTGAGGTTATACTCATTCCCATAATCGCGTATAACACCGGCACCAATGTTCACACACATGGCAGCGGCAGCAGCCTCAAGTTCGGCCATACTCACCCCGTACATCTCCATTCTCACAGGGTCGGCAAGTACCTGATACTGCTTGTAATCACCACCGATTATCGTCACATTGGATACACCGCCGGTAGCAAGTATCACCGGCTTTATAATCCATTCGGCCAGAGTACGCAGTTCCATCATCGAAGTGGAATCGGCCTGCATGCCTATGAACAACACCTCACCCATTACACTTGACTGCGGAGCAAGCATAGGAACAACACCGTCGGGAAGTTGCCCTGAAAGAAGGCTCATCTTCTCGCTTATTATTTGGCGGGCACGGTAGATATCCATACCCCAGTCAAATTCCACCCACACGAACGAGAAACCCTGCGAAGAAGAAGAACGGACACGGCGCACATTGGTTGCTCCATTGACAGCAGTCTCGATAGGGAACGTTACAAGACGCTCAACCTCCTCAGGTGCCATATTCGAGGCATCGGTAAGTATTACCACCGTGGGCATTGTCAGGTCGGGGAAGACATCAACCTCAATCTTCTTTGTGGAATATATACCGCCAATGACCGTCAACACAACAGCAAGCAGCACAAACAACCTGTTGTTCAACGAAAATTTTATTATTCTGTTCAGCATAACGGCATGGTATTAATGTACATGTCCTGCATGAGGGTCAAGAGCAGCAGCACCTTGAGAGAGTTTCAGAGAAACAGCACCCTTTGTCACTATGCGTTCACCTGCATGCAAACCTTTTGAAATTATCACTCTCATGCCATCAGTGCTACCGGTTTCAACAGCACGCTTTTCAAAGGAGACAGGATTATTCTGTACAAAAATGAAGAAGTTGCCCATCTCCTCGACAAGCGCAGTACGGGGAACAGCAACTACATGTGCTTCGCTCTTAGACTTGATGTACAGCGTAACAATGCTTCCGGGCACGATACCGCGCAATTCGCCCGCAGAGATCGTGACAGGCAACATATTGCAACCGTTGGCCGAACTGCCCACAGCGACAATGCTGCCGCCCAGAGCATTCATTGAATATGCATCACCGGCAGGAAGCACTATATTCACATCCTCGATATTCTGCAACTGGGATGCGAAACGTACCGGCAGTTCTGCCGCAATGTTAAAACAGCCGTCTGACTGCACCGTTGCCAATGGGGTACCCGGTTCCACGTAATCGCCGTTGGCCACAAGCAATGATGCTATGTACCCTTCGCGTGATGCTTTAAGCGTGACCTTGCCGCCGCCGAAATTGCGCTTCATACTTGAGAAACGCGCCTCGGCCTGCTTATAAGAAGCCTCTGCCGACTGGAAATCGCGCTCCGAAACAATACTCTCGTTGAAAAGGTGTTTTTTTCGTTCATAATCGGCCTTTGCAAGTTGATAATTGCTTTCAGCCTCGGCAAACTTCACTGCCGCATCATTGTCGGTAACATCGCCGCCTTCAAGGTAAAATAGCGGCTCTCCGGGAGCAACAGTCTTGCCCTCTACCACATTACCAACAAACTGCACCTTTCCGCTTGTAGCTGCAACTATTGTTGTGAAATCAGAAGGAGCCGCAGCAACCTTTGCCGCAACCTTCACAACCCCTCCGAAGTGCGATTCCTTGACAATATCTGTGGCAAAATCTATTTTCCAGCTCTGCTCTTTAGCAAAAGGAACATCACTGGGAGCACCCTCTGTAAGTTCTCCATGGCCGGAATGAGAATGGTGGGCATGAGCGGCATGCTGGTGTTCATGGGGGGTCTCGTTATTATGTCCATGCGATGCATGCTCATGCCCCTCATGGGATTCTCCATGGTGGTGAGTATGGGCATGCGAGTGCTCATGCAATCCGTCCTTTGCGAGCACATCTATATGAAAATGCGCTTTATCACCACCGACCTCAAAAGCAAGACTTCCCTCACCTTCCTGACCAGGGGCAAACTTGAAATTGAATATTCCGGCATTGCTTGCCTTAACAGTAAAACTCTGCACACTTTCGCCGACCTTAAGCACAGCTGTCGCTTCGGCAGCATCACTGGGTTTGAAATCCTGAAGACGTGTTACAAAAAGCGTTACACACGCAGCCGTATCCACAACAAGCCCCTCGTGCTGCATAAAGAACTCGTTTGCCTCTGTATAGGCCGTATAGTTGTGAAGATGCGCATGCTCATGTGCAACCTCATGTTTATGGCTGTGTCCGCAACCACAAAAAGCAATCATAAGGATTGCCAATAAAAATGTATTTTTCATGATTTATATAATGTTTTCGTTATTGCAAAATCTCTTGAGCCGAATTGTATTATCAAGAAATCATGCAACCGGAGGAGCCCTTAGAGCCTGGTACGATGCCCCTATGTCGGGTATCTTCAGTTTGTAACAGCAACAATGCGTACAAATTGTATGCACAATGTGCATTGAAGGCAAATCACACAAGACATAGCAACCGGCATTGAAAGATATTGTCTTCTTGTCGACCTGAAGGTCGCTTTTCGCAACTCTAAAATAAAATTGGATATCACCGCAGCAGTTCCCCTCAGAGGATTGGTCGTGCGAGTGCGAATCTTCACACTCATCACATTCGCCATAGCCGAAATGGACAGCCTCAGCAACAAGATTTCCGCATGCCACACCTTCGGCACAATGATGATGAGGCACTGCTCTCTCGCCCATGAGCAACATCATTGCCACAAGCACTGTCATATATGCTATCTTATGGGAGAGAGTCTTCATCAATTATCTTTTCTTATATTCTGCAGCCCACTGCTTGTCGACATAATTTTCAATGAGCGTGCAAGCATGCGCACTGAAGTCAAGACCGCAAGCCATGACCTTATTCCATTGTTCAACATCCATTGAGGAAAGATTCTCCCGGGTAATGCCAAGCGTCGACAAACCATACACGGCACCGGCATTGAAATTATCTCCTGCACCGACAGTGCTTACGACATTGACCTTCTTTACCGGATAACTCTTGTTGCCCGAAGCGAAGAAAAGCCGCACATCGCCATCGCCACTGGTAAAGATGAAGTTCGGACAATAGAACTTGATGTTTGCCCTGTATATCTTTTCTGCATCGTCAGAATCATAAAGATAACGGAAATCGTCGGCCGAGCCACGCACAATATCGGCAAATTCAAGGTTCTCGATAAGTGCCTCTGAGAGTTTTATCCTCTCGGGGATATGTGTCTTGCGGAAATTTATATCATAATAAAGCAGTGCACCCCGCTCATGGGCATACTCAAGGAAAGCCTTTGTCTTTGGGCGCAATACCGGATTAAGCACAAAGTAAGAACCGTAGACCACTATGTCACCTTCACCTATTTCGGGGAATTCCACCTCAAGGCGGTTATTTGGATAATCCTTATAGAAAAGGTATTCAGCATCGTTGTTCTTGTTAAGAAAAGCCAATGACAAAGGAGACTTCCCGCCCGAAAAACTGCACACAGCAGTTGCATCCACTCCGCTGTCACGCATATGCGAGAGAATCATACCGCCAACCCTGTCGTCACCGACTTCGCTGATGAAAGCCACGTCAAGCCCCATGCGCCCAAGAGAAATCATACTGTTGTACACAGAGCCGCCAGGCACAGCCTTGACAGGCTGGTTATCCTTAAAGAGAATATCAAGAATCGTCTCACCAATACCTATTACCCTACCCATAACATCAAGCCTCTTTTATCATTCTTTCAAGTTCATCAATACAATCGGCAACAGCAATAAATCGCTCAAGACCGCCACGCACGAAACCGTTTCTTTCTCCTTCCTTGAGCATCTCTACAAGCGGGTTCCAAAAGCCATTGACGTTATAAAGCACCACTTTCTTGTTGTGATACCCTATAGTTGCAGCCGCCATTACATGGAATATCTCATCGAGCGTGCCTATTCCTCCAGGCAATGCAACAAGAATATCGCTGCGCTCAAGCATAATATCCTTGCGGTCGCTAAGATTACGGCAGTTTATCTTTTCATCAATGAGTGAACTTACCCTGTCACGTTCTTCAAGTATCACAGGCACTACACCTGTTACATGAACTCCGGCCGCCTTTGCCGCCTTTGCCGTAACCTCCATAAGGCCGAAGCGTGCACCACCATAGACCAGACCGGCCCCAATTCGCCCGAGCATTGTACCCACTTGGGCGGCAGCATCACTGTAAAGAGAATCTATCTCTTCCGAAGCCGCACAGAACACAGCAACACTTTTCATGGGAATCATAGCGACTGCATGTCATTAAGACGTTTGTACAAGCCGTTAATTTTGAGAAGTTCATCATGCTTTCCACGTTCTACAATCTCGCCGTCACGGAGCACACATATCTCATCGGCATTCTTTATTGTAGAGAGACGGTGGGCAATGGCAATTGTAGTACGTGTCTTCATAAGACGTTCAAGAGCCTCTTGCACCAAGCGTTCGCTTTCGGTATCCAGTGCCGATGTGGCCTCGTCAAGGATTAGTATCGGCGGGTTCTTCAGAACAGCACGCGCAATGCTTATTCTCTGACGCTGGCCGCCTGAGAGCAAACAACCGCGGTCACCCACACAGGTATCGTAGCCATGTTCGGTTTCCATGATGAAATCGTGCGCGTTTGCAATCTTGGCAGCCTCAATAACCTGTTCCATAGTTGCATTCTCTACACCGAAAGTAATATTGTTGTAGAAGGTATCATTGAAAAGTATTGCTTCCTGGTTTACATTACCGATGAGACCGCGAAGGGATTTCACCTTCATATCCTTTACATTTACTCCGTCAATGGTTATCTCACCCTTTTCAACATCATAATAACGGGGGATAAGGTCAACCATAGTAGACTTGCCGCTACCCGACTGACCTACAAGGGCTATTGTCTTGCCCTTCTCAATCTTGAGGTTTATGTTCTTCAGGACCTCACGCTCACCGTCGTATGAGAACGAAAGGTTCCTGTACTCGATACCCTCTTTCATCTCAGGTATTTCAACCCCCTTGTCACCGTCTGTTATAGGATTCTTTGCATTCAGTATTGCGTCGATACGTTCCATTGACGCTAATCCTCGCGGTATATTATACGACGCTTTTGAAAGTTCCTTAAGAGGATTTATTATACTGTATAGTATTGTCAGGTAATATATGAATGCTGCAGCAGTGATAGGGGAGTTATCGCCCAGTATAAGCGTACCGCCGAACCACAAGACTATTACAATTACACATGTTCCAAGAAATTCGCTAACCGGGTGGGCCATTGCCTGACGCATTGTAACCTTCATTGTAGCTGCGCGCAGTTCGTTGCTGCATTTTGCAAAGCGTGCCGACATCTTCTTCTCGGCAATAAACGCCTTAATTATTCTAAGGCCGCCAAGCGTCTCTTCCATCTGCGATGTGGTCTCGCCCAACTTCTGCTGTGCAACCAGAGATTTTGCTTTGAGTTTGCGGCCGATAGAACCCATTATCCAGCCTAAAACAGGAATGACACATATTGTAAACAGGGTGAGTTCCCAACTGATATACACAAGTGTAGTGAAATATATGACAATGAATATCGGGTTCTTGATAAGCATGTCAAGGGAAGTTACAATAGAATTCTCAACCTCATTGACATCACCGGTCATTCTTGCGATTATATCGCCCTTGCGCTCTTTGGAGAAGAAACCGATAGGCAGGCTGACAACTTTGTCATATACCATTGTACGCATATCACGCACGATTCCGGTACGCAAAGGGATTATTGCAGCCGAAGAACCGAAGTAACTTGCTGTCTTTATCAGTGTCATGACGATGAGGAAAAGGCCCAACAGCAGCAGCACTGTCGATTCGCCATGCTCGGCGGTCAAATCATTAAGATAGAACGTCACATTATTCGTTAGGATATCTTTAAGATTGTCCGATGTAGCCTCGCTCCATGGGATAAACTCGACTGCCGAAGAGTCTGTTATCTTGAAAAGTATCTGCAGGATAGGTATTATGACCATGAATGAGAAAACATTCAATATTGCAGAGAGCAAAGTAAAAATCAATGATGTAACCAGATACTTCTTATATGGCGGTACAAAACGCCTAAGGACCTTGAAGAACTCTTTCATATTATGCAATAGAGATATTATATATTATAAAACTGCGCAAAGGTACTTATTTTTTACCATTCAACAGCGATATTCAATGATTTTTAGTCCTGAACGGGTTCATTCGGGATTGTCCTTGTAATATTCATTCCACTGTTTGAGAACCTCCTGCCAATCCTCAATCTCGCCGTTCGCAATGGCCTCGGCCTGATTCAGAGACTCGTCGTGCAACCGCTTTTCGGCATGACGCAACCTCATCGCCTCAATGGTTGCATCATCAAGCACATGTATTCTTCCACGGCGCACACATTCATCAAGGTCATGTGGCCCGAAGGCTTTCCCCTGCACATTGAAATCGGATATATTGAACTCAAAGACTGTGCGCAAAGTATGCCTTACCATCTTTTGTCCGGCACGGTTGCCTGCCATCTTCCGACCAAGCAACTTGCGTATGATATCTATTTCCCGTTGCGAAAATTTGTTTCTTCCCATTACTGTAAACCTGTCTGCACAAGACCCATTTTCTTTGCAAATTCCCAAATGACCATTCCGGCTGTCACCGATACATTCATTGAATGTTTTGTACCGAATTGCGGAATTTCTATCGCTCCGTCCGAAGCATCCACTACCTCCTGCTGCACACCTTTCACCTCATTGCCAAGGACTACCGCATATTTTTCACTGCCTGATGCAGGGAAATCCTGCAACGCCACACTGCCCTCGCACTGCTCTATTGAAAATATACTGAAGCCCTCGCTGCGCAATGCCATCAAGGCTTCTGTTGTAGAACCGAAATATTGCCATTCCACCGTATCCTCGGCACCAAGTGCTGTCTTGTGGATTTCAGCGCTTGGAGGTGTGGCTGTGATGCCGCACAGCAGAATACGTTCTACACGGAAAGCATCGCTTGTGCGGAATACCGAACCGACATTATGCAGACTGCGCACATTGTCCAGCACAATGACCAGAGGAAGTTTCTGCGAAACACGGAAATCCTCAGGCCTCATGCGCCCCATTTCGGTAACCAGTTTTTTCCTGTTCATCATATAAATCGGCTCCAGTCGGTTTTCTTCATGTCACCCTCACGTTCAAATGTCGCATGCATTCCTAATGCAGCAGCAACATTATGCGACACATGACCGCTTTTTGTTATTTTCAGATAATCCCAAAGCAGATTCCTGTAATCAGGGTGTGCACAATTCTCAATAAGAGCTTTGGCACGCTCATCGGGACATTTTCCACGCAAATCGGCTACACCCCACTCCGTAACCACTACGCGCACATCATGTTCAGTGTGGTCGGCATGCGTAACCATTGGTACAATGGAACTTATCATGCCGCCCTTTTGGGTTGAAGGACATGTGAATATTGATATGTATGCATTGCGGGCAAAGTCACCTGAACCTCCGATACCGTTCATAAGACGAGTACCGCAGATATGCGAAGAGTTCACACAGCCATAAAGGTCGACTTCAATGGCTGTATTCATTGCTATTATACCCAGACGGCGGATAATCTCGGGGTGATTTGAAATCTCAGAAGGACGCAAGATGAGTTTGTCGCGGAAAAAATCCAAGTTGTCATACACATGTTGCAGACACTCCTGGCTTAGCGACAACGAGCATGTACTGCCAGCCTTTACACGCCCTAATTCCATGAGTTTAATGACAGAATCCTGAAGCACCTCGGAATAGAGGTCAAGCGGAGGAATCTCGCTGCACTCCTCAAGCCCCTTGAGCACAGCATTGGCAACATTTCCGATTCCGCTCTGTATGGGAAGCCCTTCAGAAGGTATTATTCCACTCTTGATGTTTGCAGTGATGAAATCCACCACATTCTCGCCTATTTTACGTGTAACGGGGTCAAGTTCCTTGAACACGACCTGCTCATTGGGCATGTGCACTTCCACGATTCCGACAACCTTCTTGGGGTCGACCTGAACATACGGTTTACCGACACGGTCAGATGCCTTAAAAATCGGGATTTCCCTGCGGTAGGGAGGGTCCACCGGCTCATACACATCGTGAAGCCCCATTGTACGGTGGTAAGTGTTACGCTCTATAATGATTCTGTCGGCCAGATTGGCTACTGTCTGCCCTATTCCGCCGGCTGTTGTCAGATAAACCTTGCCGTCGGGAGTTATGTCTATCGCTTCAAGAATAGCGACGTTGACCTTGCCCATATAGCCGTAACGCAAATCCTGAGCCATGAGAGAGAGGTGAAGGTCGCAATATGATATTTCCCTGCCGTTTATTGCATTACGCACAATAGGATTGGAAATGAACGGAGCACGGAAACGTATTGCATTGGCACGCGTGAGCACGCCATCGATTGCATCACCGGTCGATGCGCCCGAATAAAGGTCAATTTTGAATGGTTTGCCGGCAGCATGTGCCTCTTCGGCACGTTTGGCAACTTCAGGCAACACTGTTTTTGGCGTTCCGGAAAGGGTAAAACCGCTGATACCCACACCATCGCCGTCATTAATGTACATTGCAGCCTCCCGGGCTGTGATAATCGGGTAACTCATGTCGTCTTTCTTTTATGTTTGTATTTTCAAATTCAATATTTATACAGAAATGCCCTGCATTACTTATATTTACGGTTGAAAATCTCGGAATATATAAAGGCACGTCTTGCCTCTGACTTTCCACTTAGATTAAAACGGCTTTCTTTGCGGTTCCCGCTCATAACCGTCGGCACGGGCGGTAAATCGGGTGTTGCGCGCTGCGCGTTGACGGAATGTTTATGGGGGATAAACTCCTTTTTCTTCGCTTGAACAGGAGCAGGCTGTGTCGTTGCACTCCGCTTCGGTTCTTCATAAACGTATGGTTGACCTGCATCATCCGAAGGTTCAAGAACATCTACCTGCGGAAAAGCCTCACCTGTCATGGGATTTGCCACGACATCTTCACTCCTTGAGAGCATGCTCTTTACCACATATATGACAGAGTAAACCACGCCCAAGACAACTAAAGAAATTAACGATTCCATATTATGCGTTATTATGGAAGAAATCACTGAACAATTCGTCAAATATCTCGCCGCGTGTCAAACGGCCATCCTTAAGACATATCACGTCCACTTCGCCTTTGGTCGACAACTTTTCGTCGGCAAGGTTATATATATCCTGCAGTATTACCAGTTTTGCACCCTTGCGCACCATGTTTATACGTACGACAAACCTGTCACTGCCGCGCAACGGCCGCTTGTACTCTATTGTCACCTTTGAAACCATGAGGTCTACGCCCTTGTCATGCAGTTCACTGAAACTGACACCTAATGATTCAAGGAATTCATGACGCGCATGCTCCATGTAATGCTGGTAGTTGGCATTGTTCACCACTCCCTGGATATCACACTCATAGTCGCGCACCTTCATTTCAAACTCAAAACTGTACTTTCCCATAAAAACAGATTTACAAAATGTGACACTAAGCACAAATATACAACAATAAATTTATTAAAAACGTTTTTATGAAAATTAATATCGCATTGTGCATTCCATGCTGTTTTCTTTTTGGAAGTTTTTTCCTAACTTCGCGCAGGGAAGTTGATTATGGAGCCGAAAGAGATTCAACACATATATGCACAGCACCCGGGCGTTGAAGCCCTGATGCATCTGCGCGAAGAGGGAGGCAAAAAACATGCTTTTCTCAAAGGATTATTTGGCAGCAGTGCCGCAATGATGCTCTGCGGACTAAAGCAACGGGCACCAGAGCAGACTGTCCTTGCGGTAATGAATGATGCCGAGGAGGCCGGATATTTCTACCACGACATGATACAGATTGCCGGCGACAGTAACATTCTCTTCTTCCCCTCATCATTCCGCCGTGCAATGAAGTACGGGCAGGAAGACGATGCAAACCGCATTCTGCGCACCGAAGTGATGAGCCGCCTTATAAACCGCCGACGCAAGGAAGGGCTGCTGATTGTAACCCACCCCGATGCACTGGCCGAGAAGGTTGCCTCGCAGAATGACTTAGAGCAGAAGACCCTTGGTGTTGCTGTTGGTGACCGCATCAGTCGCGAAGAAATTGAAAAAAGGCTCACCGCTCTCAAGTTCAGAGAGGTGACATACGTCTACGAGCCGGGCGAGTTTGCTACACGAGGCAGCCTTATTGATATTTTCTCCTTTTCATCGGAGTTTCCTTACCGCATAGACTTCTTTGGAGATGAGGTTGAAAGCATAAGGACATTTGAGGTAGAAAGCCAACTCTCACGGGAACGCATAGAGGAAGCAAGCATTGTACCCAAACTGACCGGAAAAGAAAAAGTACCCATAACAGCATTCTTACCCAAGAACAGCATACTGGTAACCAAAGACATCAATTTTGTCAAAGGTTCCATTGAGAAACTTCGGAATGAAGGGTTTACCATTCAGGCAAGATTATCGGAAAGCGAACTGCCCGAAATGCCTGAACTGATGTCGGCCGTTGAAGTAGAGAACTTTGCAAAGAGCGTAAAGCATTGGGAACTCCGCAGCCAGGAAACAACAGAAACTGCTGTCAGATTCGACACATCGCTTCAACCGCTGTTCCATAAGGATTTTGACCTTGTAAGCCAGAACTTCAAAGGGTATCTTGAGAAAGGATACAGGATTCTTCTGCTTACAGACGACCTTCATCAGGCCGAACGCCTGAAAGCAATATTCGAAGAACGCGGAGAGGATATCCCCTTCACCCCTATCGGACGTACAATTCATAGCGGATTTTGCGACAACACATTAAAAATCGCCCTTTTCACCGACCACCAACTGTTCGGGCGTTTCCATAACTTCCGCCTTCGCAGCGACCGTGCACGGAACGGCAAGGTAGCACTCACGCTAAAGGAACTCAAGGAGTTCGGCATCGGCGACTACATTGTACACATAGACCATGGAGTGGGCAAGTTCGGCGGGCTTGTGCGCATACCCAACGGTAACTCCACGCAAGAGGCCATAAAACTCATATACAAGAACGACGATGTTGTCTTTGTGTCGATACACAACCTGCACAAGATTTCAAAGTATCGTGGCAAAGAGGGCGAACCGCCAGTTGTGAACAAACTGGGAACCGGTGCCTGGGAGCGCATGAAGGAACGGACAAAGAAGAAGATAAAGGATATTGCCCGCGACTTGATTAAACTCTATTCGAAACGCCACAAAGAGGAAGGTTTTGCCTTTTCGCCCGACAGTTACATGCAGAATGAACTTGAGGCGAGTTTCATATATGAAGATACTCCCGACCAGTTGAAAGCGACAAACGAGGTAAAGAAGGACATGGAACGCAAACGCCCCATGGACCGTCTCATCTGCGGCGACGTAGGATTCGGGAAGACAGAAGTTGCAATACGTGCAGCCTTCAAGGCTGCCACAGACGGCAAGCAGGTTGCGGTTCTGGTTCCGACCACCGTACTTGCATACCAGCATTACCTGACGTTCAAGGAGAGGCTCAAAGATTTCCCGTGTACAGTGGAATACCTGAGCCGTGCCCGCAGTTCTTCGTCAACAAAGAAGATTCTTGAAGATATAAAAGAGGGCAAGATTGATATCATCATCGGCACACACAAACTCACCGGCAAGGAGGTGAAGTTCAAGGACCTTGGACTGCTCATCATTGACGAGGAACAGAAATTCGGCGTTGCCGTAAAGGAAAGGCTCAGGCAGTTCAAAGCAAATGTGGACACACTCACCATGACAGCCACTCCCATTCCCCGCACTCTGCAGTTCTCTATTATGGGAGCGCGCGACCTGTCAATGATACAGACACCGCCGCCTAACCGCTACCCTATACAAACAGAGATACACAACTTCGATGCTGAAGTGATTAAGGAAGCCATAAACTTTGAGCTCAGCCGCAACGGACAAGTATTCTTTATAACAAACCGCATATCGGGAATGGACGAACTGGCACGCCTTGTAACACGACACGTGCCCGATGCCCGTGTATGCATCGGACATGGCCAAATGGAACCGGCCGTTCTTGAAAAGACACTTTACGACTTCATTAACCACGATTACGACGTACTCATTGCAACCTCTATTGTAGAGAACGGCATTGATATCCCGAACGTAAATACCATAATCATCAATCAGGCGCAGAATTTCGGGCTCAGCGACCTTCACCAGATGCGCGGACGCGTAGGACGAGGCAAGCGCAAGGCATTCTGCTACATGCTCACCCCGCCAAGAGAGAACCTGCCGACCGATGCCCGACGACGTCTTGAGGCCATAGAAAGTTTCAGCGAACTCGGAAGCGGCATGCACATTGCCATGCAGGACCTTGACATTCGCGGAGCAGGCAACTTGCTTGGTGCAGAACAGAGCGGTTTCATAGCCGACCTGGGCTACGAGACCTATCAGAAAATTCTTGCCGAAGCCGTACACGAACTGAAAGATGAGGAATTCAGCGATATCCTGACACAGGATGAGACGAACAGCAACTACACTGAACGTTTTGTAAAGGAGTGTTTTGTTGAGAGCGACCTTGAGTTGCTGTTCCCCGCACTGTATGTTCCCGACAGCAATGAGCGCATACTGCTCTACCGCGAACTGGACTCACTTGCCGAAGAGCGCGACATAACAGCATTCAAGGCACGCATGAAAGACCGGTTCGGCGCAATACCGCCCGAAGGGGAGGAACTCATACGCATGGTGACATTGCGCCGCAAGGCACAGAGCCTCGGCGTTGAAAAAATCTACCTCAAAGGCGGCAGAATGAACCTTTTCCTTGTAGACACACGGAACGAGCGCTACTACACCAGCGAGACTTTCGGTACCATTATGAGTTACATACCTGCAAGCCAGTTCAAGTGCCAGGTGCGCGAGGGTGACGGACGCTGCATCATCACCGTGGACAACGTAAAGAGCGTTGAGACCGCGCTTGCATTCATAGAAGAGATTGAGAGACACAGTATAATACAATGAGACTATTTCAATATTAGAAATACCCACCGCCAAGAGCCAAGAGACGTTCCCAATGGAATAACCACAAAATATCAGCAAACCATTTTCAAATGCAATAAAAAAGGTTACATTCGCACATCATTACAGACAACCCTTATAACATTGAACAATAACAATATGAACAAGACAAGACTTTTAGGCTGCATCGCAGCAGCCATGCTGCTGTCGGCAAATGCCGCAGCGCAGGAGAACAAGGGAGGCATCGATGCAAAGATGCTCCAGGAACTAAAGGAGAGCTATACCCCCACAGGCACAGAGAAAGCATTGCAGAACATAATGCTGGCGAATTCGGTAAAAGTCCTCTCTGTGAACCAGGAAAACCTGAACGAGATGGACACACACTTCAGCCACAGTGTAAATTCAAAAGGCATTACTGACCAAAAGTCATCGGGCCGCTGCTGGCTCTTCACCGGCATGAACGTCTTACGTGCAAAGATGATTGCAAGCGAGAACCTCGGTGCTTTCGAATTCTCACAGGTATACAATTTCTTCTTCGACCAGTTGGAGAAGTCAAACCTGTTCCTTCAGGGAGTCATTGACACACGCAAGAAGCCATACGACGACCGCACTGTCGAGTGGCTGTTCAAGCACCCGTTGAGCGACGGCGGCACATTCACAGGCGTTGCCGACCTCATTGCAAAATATGGCGTTGTGCCCAAAGGCGTAATGAAAGAGAGTTACACAAGCGACAACACCGGAGCATTCTCGTCACTGCTCATTACAAAACTGCGTGAGTTCGGCCTTGAACTGCGCGAAGCGCACGAAAACGGCGCAAAGGAGAAGAAACTGCTTGATATCAAGAAGGAACAACTGAAAGTTGTCTACAAGATGCTTGCACAGGTATATGGCGTACCGCCTACCGAATTCACCTGGGCACCAAAAGATGCAAACGGCAAATACCGCGAGGAACCGCAGAAATATACCCCAAGAAGTTTCTACGAAAAGTTCCTGAACATAAACATGCAGGACGATTATGTGATGTTCATGAATGACCCCACACGCCCTTACTGGAAAAGTTATGAAATTGAGTACGACCGCCACCTTTACGACGGACACAACTGGCTCTACATAAACCTGCCGCTTGAAGAGATAAAGAAAATGGCCATAGAGTCAATAAAGGACAGCACAATGATGTATTTCTCTTGCGACGTTGGCAAGTTCCTCGACTCAAAGCGCGGAACACTCGACCTCAACAACTACAACTACAGCGAACTGTTCGGCATTGAGTTCGGCATGGACAAACGCCAGAGAGTCATGACATTCGACAGCGGCTCGTCACATGCAATGACCCTGAAAGCCGTTGACCTTGACAAGGACGGCAAGCCGGTAAAATGGCAGGTAGAGAACAGTTGGGGTGCAAGTTCTGGTTTCCATGGAACACTCATAATGACCGACGAGTGGTTCAATGAATATATGTTCCGCCTGGTAGTTGACAAGAAATATATCCCGGCAGAGATTCTCAAGGTTCTTGACGAGAAACCCACAATGCTCCCGGCTTGGGACCCGATGTTCATGCCGGAAGAGTAATCTTCACGCCCACAAACAACAGGTGGGTGACCCAAAAGTGAAATGGGTCACCCACGTTTGTAGGGAGGTTGGATAAAAAGAGCTATTTTTAGGCTTGCGAAGCCCGAAAAAACGCAGTTTACTAAGCGTAAATGAGTATTTTTCGGTCAAGCGTAACAACAAA
>JAZNDZ010000114.1:0-8467 GCA_045588345.1 Bacteroidaceae bacterium | reverse complement strand
GTGGTGGATAAAGTTGTATTAATCAGATTGCTCTGCATGCTATTATTCTAATGTTTGGTTTAGTAAATAAATGTGCCCCGTCAATTTTGCCAGGACACATTTCAGAATTATATCTATTGTAACCTCCGTCAGTCGCTTATTTCCGTTCTGCCCATTAAGTTAGTACAGACTCTTCTGAAAGTGAAAAGGTCAATCGGCAAGCCGTTTCGGACTGGATCTTCCTCCTACGGAGAGTATTCTGCCCGAAAACCTTTCCCCTTTCACGTCTGTACAATGGACGCTTTCGGCAACGGAAACAAACGACTGACGGAAAAAATAATAAAAACACAAAAAGAACAGCATACAAGTAGGTTTTAATCAATTAGCCAAAATGTACGCTGTTCCCGTTTCTATCTTTGGAGGGATATTTTTTTAGGAATTATTATAATGGGGCAGACGGCAAACTGCACTCCCTCCAGAAAAATAATTGGCTTCGCATCTCTGATTTTCCTCTCTTTCGCAAACTTTTTTGGCATTTGCTTTGTAAAATGTAATAAATGTGTTACATTTGCAACATGAGAACTATGATAAGAAGTACAGAATTCGATGAGTTTTACAACTCGCTGCCTGCAAATGTTCAGAACAAGGTCAAATATGCGATGAACATTTTAGCAGATGTAAAGGTCGTAAATACCAAGTTGGTAAAGAAACTTGTAGATACAGATTTCTATGAGTTGCGTATATCTGTAGGCAATGAGTATAGAGTAATCCTCTTTACCATTGACCACGAGAATTTCATTGAAGCCGAGCAGATACTTCTTTTAAATGGTTTTATGAAGAAGTCCACAAAGGACTATAAAAAGGAGATACAAAAAGCAGAACAAATTTTAAACAGTTTACAGCAATGAGACCAAAGATTGACATTAACAAGCTCAAACATCTTCCTACCACAGAGGATATGTTTGTCGATGAGTACGGAGCAAAGGGTACTGCTTCGCGTGATGAGTTCGATGCGAAGTCTCGTGCCTGGTATTATGCCGAGGTGTTGAAGAACGCCCGCAAATCAGCAGGAATTACCCAACAGCAGCTTGCAGATAAGATTGGCAAGAAGCGTGAGTATGTGGCTATGCTTGAAAAAGGAGAAACCGATATGCAGTTATCTACATTCATTATGATTTCGGAGGCAGTCGGATTGAAATTCGCCTTGACCTATTGATTAATTTAATTTTACAATTATCACAGCACCCTTTGACCATAAGCCAAAGGGTGCTCTAATTTACTATTCTAACGTCCTTATCGGAATTTCATCGAAATTAATGTTGTAGTATCGTTTATACATTGTCTTGGCAAAATCATCCATCATTCCAGAAATAAAATCCACCGCTGCACGATTTAATTTACGCTGTTCTTTTTTAGTGATTTTATCTTTTTTATAATCGATATTTGGTCTATAATCTGGTGTTAATAATTGATAGTTTTCTTTATCTGAGTATATTTTAAACAAAGCATTAATTACAATACTGCCCCTCTTTTCGTATAGTCGTATTGTATCGTGTCTTGTTGCTGCCTTATATATAATTTTTTTTAGCTTATGAACTAATCTATTCCATTCACAACAACCTAACTCATGCGTAATATTAGGTGTTCCATGTTCTTTCTTTTGGCTGTCCTCAATCTCCACCCAACCAACATCTCGTATAAATTTATTGGTTAATTTTGAGACCAATGCTCTTCTAAATATTTTTGAATATTCTTGAGTGGTTTTATAAGAAATTGACTGAGATGCTAATTGCTTCGCATCGTTGACCATTTGTTTAAACATAGTAACCTCTTTTGCTTTTTCTCCTAAATCTGTTTGTAGTTGATAGGTTATTTCGTCTATATTAAAATATCCAAATGATAATCCATCTTCCAAATCATGTACGGCATATGCTATTTCATCAGCAACATCTATGATTTGGACATCAAGAGTTCGTTCATTTAACAAGCCCAACTTTTTTCTGATATCATATAACATATCGTAATCTTCTGCATATAGAATTTTATCAGACTTTTTGTTTTCTTTAACTATATATTTGTTTATAGCTAAGAGTGTACGATATGTTAAATTAAGCCCCTTGCTATTGGGAAGTTTTTTCTCAATATGATTAAGAATTCTAAAATTTTGAGCATTACCTTCGAATCTACCCAAATTATAGTTCTTACAGATTTCATCTAAACATCTTTCACCACTATGCCCAAAGGCTGGATGACCAATATCGTGGGCTAAAGCAGCTGCCTCAATCACATATAGGTCGGTATCAGCCGAATATGCATTATTCCCAACAATATTTCCAATAATAGATGCAATATCTCTAGCTATTTGTGAAACTTCTAAACTATGAGTTAAACGATTTCTAAAAAAAGCATCATTTTGAATGCCTAGAATTTGCATTTTACCTTGTAACCGTCTAAATGACGGAGAATACAATATTCGAGTAAAATCTCTATGGTATTGATTACGTTCTGTTGCATTCGGTTCCTCAACACTTCTTGCTTTAAGAGATTCTTTATTCAACTTTGAATATGCTTTAATCAGCATCTCTTTCCCTTTTTCTGAATCTAATTTAAGATACATAATGATAGATTTGTTTTTTTTCGCAGTAAAGATAATATTTGTTTCTCAGTAAAATCTCTAATTTGTGATAAATTCGTATCTTTACCGCGAAAAAATAGATTGAACATAGGAATCTGTTTAGTTTCGATTCATTTATTCGGATGTCCTCTGCCTACTTTTTACCAGTGGGTACTTGGGTGGATTAGCCTGTTTAATTTCAATAAATCTCTGAATATTATGATGACATTAGGTAAACTTTTAGGACGGTGGGCTTTATGTGGACTGGGCGGAGCTCTTCTTGAATGAATGTATCGGGACACTTTTTCTGAAATCAATAGATCCGCATAATAAAGTAGAGGTTCGATTCCTCTCCCGCCCACATTTAAGGGGTTGTGTTGCTACAAAACACAACCCCTATTCTTTTTAGCGATTATCTGCTATCACGCAACCTATACGCCTCCTTGAATCCGCTCATTATTGTCCGTTGCACATCGGATGTTTGGCACAGGCTACCAAGGATGAGACATTTGACAATGATCTATCGAGAGCGGGATACCTACAAGTGGTGAAACTGCTACTTGATTATGCCGAGACATCGAGTGTAGATGTCAAGGAGTGGGGACTCTTTGTTAATGGTCTTGGCGACAAGGCTATGGTTGCTCAGAAGATTACCGATGCTAAACGAGAGGCTAACTGGAGACTTGAAGAGAAAAATATGCAGATAACAATACAAAGACAGAGGGAGCAGATGCTGTTTTTGGCTTTGACCTTTGTTATGCTTCTTGCCATATTGGGCCTATTGTTGTGGTTGCGAAATAGGAAAAGCAGACTCGTTGAAAAGGAGGAGGAGATTGATACGCTACGCAAACTACTATCAGAGTCATCGTATGCTGCTGACAACAACAAAGATGATCGTTTCTTTAAGAAGATATTATTACAGCAATTGGGCGTAATAAGGTTAGCCACATCTAATCCTACTTCCGCAAACCTAGCATTGCTAAAACGAATGAGAGAGATTGCTAGCCAAGAGGTGGATGTGGACTCTCTATTGAACTGGAGCGACCTATATCAGACGATTGATTATATCTATGACGGTTTTTACACTTCATTGGTTAAAAGGTTCGGCGCAACACTCAATGAGAAGGAAATACAGTTGTGTTGTCTTCTTAAGGCGAACTTCTCTACAAAAGAGATAAGCGTTGTTACACAGCAGTCTGTTCGCACCGTATATCAGCGTAAAAGTACAATTCGCCAGACACTTCAGATGCCCGAGGCTGAGGATATCGCTACATTTTTGACAAGTGTTATGATATAATGCATTCCTCAGTATATAAGGAGAGTGTTATAGTTACATAAGTGGATGTGAACCTACTGAAAACCATCACAAGAGAAGTCTATGGCACAATCTCAACCAATGAAACCAACTGCAGGTTCTATTGCAAGAGCTGCAAACGACGCACGACCATGAAGCAAAATTGGAATCTATTGGTGTTGATAGCACTGTCATCCATAAGAAATTTGGCAAAGGTTCGGTTGTAAAAATCAACAAGAACGAAAAGTTTATCCACATCAAATTCACCCTTGGCGAAAAGAAATTCATCTTCCCCGATGCGTTCCTAATGGGATTCTTGGAGTTGGAGTAATAATTTTAGAACCTTTATAACGAAATAGCCTGCGTAGTCACAGGCTATTTCGTTATCTCATCTTTGACATCATCTCATAGAATAGAGCCTTGAATAAATTTGCATCATTAACGATAGCAGCTAAAGACTTCAAATGATCTCCTGCAGATTCTATATTTCGTTTAATTTTCTCTGCTTCGTGTGGGTTCCTAGCATTTGGTAAAAATAATGCCTTTGAAATTTCTACAGCCTCATCTATCTGTTGTTCCGGTGTCTTTTGCATATTATTCATATCCATTTCACTAATAAAATTATCGTTCTACTTCCGCAAAGATAATTATTCTTCATTGATAATAACAGATTTGAGAAATTATAATTAACTTTGCAGAAAACAAATATGTTATGACAAAAGACATCAAAAAAGAAGATATGCTTGCTACTGAAGCTAAGAAACCAATCTGTGGAATTATTATGCCAATTTCGTCAATCGATAATTGTTCTGAAACTCACTGGAAAGAAGTCAAAGGTATCATAACAGATGCGGTAGAAGCCGCTGGGTTTGAGGCTCAATTAGTAAGCGAAGCGAATGATAGTGGTATTATTCAAAAACGAATTGTTCAAAATCTTTATAAGAATGACATTGTCATTTGTGATGTAAGTTGCAAGAATCCTAATGTAATGTTTGAATTAGGAATGCGTTTAGCTTTTGATAAACCGACAATCATTGTTATGGATAATATGACTAAATATTCTTTTGATACAGCGCCAATTGAACATTTAGGCTATCCTCGTGATTTAAGCTATTATCAGATCTTAGATTTCAAAAAAACATTGACTGAGAAAATTAAGGGAACAATTGATGCTGCAAAACAACCGGATTACACAACATTTTTAAAGAATTTTGGTGAATTTCAAGTGGCAACAATTGAGAATAAGAAGGGCTCTTTAGACGAAGTTGTTTTATCTAGGTTAGATGATATGACCCGACAAATATCAGAAATTCGAGTTAATCAGCGAGTTAGAATAATAGAACGCCCTGAATCAGAATCTGAAACAGAGGAAATTAATAAACTTACAAGAAAATTGATAGAACAATATTGTGCAGAGAATAAAATATCAGAAAGTGTATTATATGAAACTAATAAAGTAGATGATGCTAGAAGAATGCTATATAGTTATATAGAAAGAAATAGAGATATGAGAGGATTATGTGGTTCTCCTTCTAGAATACGTAAAGCTATATCAGACAATCTTTATCCATTTTAAGCGTTCTTTTCAATAATGCAGAATAAGACAGATTTGGGAACTTTTCTTGTTTCTAAATCGTTACCTGTCGTAAATTCAAATTATGTAAATAGATCGTTCTCAGCGTGAAAGAAGAAATGCTATGACTCAAGATATGCAACAAGCGTTGCTTGATATAGAGGAATTGAAAAGATTGATGAATGATGAAAATGAAGAAATAGTGTCATAATATAAAAATATGCGGTGCATTATCATAAACACACCGCATATCCAAAAATAAATACAGACTTAATCGAATTCGCTTTCTATTGCATGTAGTTTTTGTTGGTTCTTAATATCTTCGCCGCTAAGGATCACGACGTTCCAACCACGAATACGCCTAAATCGTCTTTTCTCAAACCCCATCTTATTCATAGCTATCGCTATGTTGCGTGTTGCTAACGGTGTTTTGATATACCCATTTATCAGTTCTATAATGCGCGTGGCGGTGAGGAACTCGCCCGTTTCGTTGGCGTATGGCTTGCGGAAGTAGGTCAGGATAAGCTCCTCTTCAAGGTTCGGCTCTTCGAACTGGCGGTTGTGTTCGGCCAACTGGGCATTGTCTTCGTCGGTAAACCAGTAGCAGAAGCCATCGCGCCATAGGGCATACGCCTGACTGTACAGACCTGTATAGTTGAAGGGGTGCTGCATGGGCGAGTCGATGCTCTCCACCACGAACGGCAGCCAACGACGGTTGCCGGTGGGGTCGTTCAGAAACTGCGGATTGTTGCCCGTGCCACAGAACGAGGCGATATGCGGACGGCGCTCCTTGTGACGGCCATATACAGCCCGCTCGTTCATGTAGTGTTGCGAAGTGATGGCCTTCAGTTGGTTCACTTCAGACGGGCGCATGTGATCCAGCTCTTCAAGGGCTACGAGACCCATTTCGGTCAGTTCCAGTTTATCGTCCTTGTTCAGTCGTTGGGCGAAGTTCTTGGCACTAAAATAAGGTTGCAGTTCCGGTGGAAGAAGTAAACGCATAAAAGTGCTTTTGTAGATGCCTTGGCGACCAATGTAGGTCAGTATTTCATGGTTCACCACATCCTCTAACCAAGTTGGAAGCATGGTCACGAACCATTTCTTGAAGAAGCGGTTGTGCAACGACTGTTCGCAACCGCTGACGTGAACATAGTTGGCCAGTTGATCGATGTAGTCCACCCCATCCCACTGCGGCAGGTTCAGCAGGTACGACCGGAAGGGGTTGAACTGCGGATAGAAATCGCTGTTCATCACTGCCCGTAGGTCGTTGATGTTCATGCGTAGGTTTGTTTCGGTGCAGAAGCGGCAGTAGAGCGAGTTGTCCATCGTGTCGGTCATCTCTGTCCACTCATCCTTTTCAGCATCATACAGCTCCTGCTTGCGGGTGATGACGTTGTGGCGGATGCGGATGTCGCGTTCCTTTAGGTAATCTTGAATTTGTTTTACAGTTGCCAAGTCGCTGCGCCGGGTGGTTTTGGGTAGTGGAAGCGTGCCATGCTCTTCGGTTTGTGCATAACACGAGCGCACAATGCTCTCCACCTGTTCGCAGCCATAGTCGGCAAACTCGCCGGTGGCCCACTCCGCTACTTCCTCTTCTGCCACGCCGTAGCGGTTCAACAGGTAGCAGGCTTGCATGATGTACTCGTTGTGATGGCCGCTGCAATACGCAATGCCACGCTTGGCCAAATCCTTCTGCACAGCATGCACAGCATCCTGTAGCGCACACGAATGGCGTTTTTTCGGGCGGCCTACACGTTTTACCGCTTGCGCCACCGGCTCGATGGGGGTGGCATCGGGACGGAAGAAGACGTTGGGGTCGTGGGCCAATCCGCTGATGCGTGTCAGGTCCTTGCACTGAAGGTCGGCTGGCAGTCCAATCAGCTCGGAATAGTAGGCGCAAGCGGTGAGGAAGGCCGAACGGTAGTCGTCGCCCACATAGCGAAAAAAGATGCGGACTCCCTGTCCGCTAATGGTAATGTATTCCAACAGTGTATGCTCGTCGGAGCAGACTTTCTGCACAACTGTTTCCAGTTGTTCGGGTGGTATTTTGTCAATATCTACCAGTCCCAAACCGGTGCGCTCGGTAGCAAATTGTGCCCTTCGACCACCCTCGAAACGGGTGGCCACCGATACGCAATAGGTGCGATACTTCTGCTGGCTGGCATCTTTTGTCAGCCCTACTGAACGATAATAACGATGTTTCTCGGTAAGTTGGCGTAGGGATTCGTCTTCGCGAATCAGCCGCACCACCTCTTGCAGCATCACATCCTGTGGTTGTGTGCTGCGGAAGCCCTTGAACAGGCTTAGCTTCATTTCGTGCATAATAAATAAGTTAAAAAATATTTATCTGACAAAAATGAACTATCTTTGCAAACAGGTGGGTACGTTACTATATCGTACTCACCCCTATAGAAAACCACCGATTTTTAAATACAATTAACAAATAAACCTCTTCTAACCATGATTCAAGTGTACATAATAAAGCATCTGTTGAGTCTGTACTTCGAAAAATACAACAACATCAACAAAATCCGCAAGAGCGCCGGATTCGGATACAGAAAACTGCGCGACATGCGCAACGGACGTGTATATAACGAAAGCTATCTGCGCCTATTTGTGGCCATGGCAATGCCGCTTACAATGGAAGAGTTTATAGAGGTATTGATTGCCACCGCCCGCGAGTTATACGTTTTTGTGGAGATTCATGGCGAGGAGTACCTGAAACAGGCACGGGGGCGGGCACGGAGGTAATTATGTTAGGGGGCAATCGGGCAAACAATTTCGGCTATAAATTGTTTACCAATAAAAACCACTAAACCAACATTGAATTATGGATAAATATACAATTGGGAACAATGCCGGTATTTTATGGAACTTGATGAACCGAGCCGGTTCGCCACAAAACTTCGAGGATTTAAGAGAAAAAACACACCTGTCGGATGCCGAACTCTATGCCGCCATCGGATGGCTGGCACGCGAAAATAAAATAGAGATTGAGGTAGAGGAT
>JAZNDZ010000113.1:0-28662 GCA_045588345.1 Bacteroidaceae bacterium | reverse complement strand
AAAGATAGAGGGTGCGGCTCCTAACGGTGTAGCCGTCGTGAACTGTAATGACTTTGTAATAAGAAGATAAATGCAACCAAGACATCATAACAGAAGACAGTATTTTAACGAGCTCGCTGTTACAAGTGAGAAGTACTTTATTCCTTATATCCAACAATTCTGCAAGGTAAGCGACAAGTTGAATGTGCTGGAGATTGGTTGTGGCGATGGCGGGAATCTATTGCCATTCTCGCGTATGGGCTGCAATGTGGTTGGTGTGGACATGTGCGAGGGACGTATAAGGGACGCCAGGAAATTCTTTGAGGAGGAGGGTGCCGAAGGACGTTTCATTGCTTCCGATGTTTTCCAGATAGAGGAACTCCGACATCAGTTTGACCTTGTAATATGTCATGATGTGATTGAACATATATATGACAAGAGTGGGTTTGTGCAGAAGTGTAAGCAGATGTTGAAAGAAGATGGGGTAATCTTTATCTCTTTTCCTGCTTGGCATATGCCGTTCGGTGGTCATCAACAGTTGTGTCAAAGTCGTTTTCTGTCGCACTTGCCGTTCTTTCACTTGCTTCCGGCCGCATTATATGGATGGATTCTTAAGGCCTTCAAGGAGAATGAAGAGTGTGTCAGCGGACTATTGGATATAAAGCGCACTAAATGTCCGATAGAGTTGTTTGAAAGGACTGTAAGGAAAGAAGGTTTTGAAACCATTGACAGGACTCTTTATTTCATCAATCCGCACTATGAGGTGAAATTCAATCTCCGTCCAAGGAAATTATATGCGGCTATCGGTGGAATTCCATGGGTCCGCAATTTCTTCACTACATCCTGTTTCTACTTCCTGAAGCCTATTGAGGGATAAATATTTGTCATAACACTATAATCATTATTACTTATTACTATGAAAGCGTTTTTTTCCAAAACTTATTAATCGTATTTCTGAATTTTCGCAGAAGAATTATGCACTTGCAAGTAAAATATGTGCCGGTTTGTTGGTTGCAGTAGGAATATTCTTTATTTATGAAATGTTCACTGTTGGGGATTTTGGAATTGCCGTGAACTGGAATTTCTTTACATCGGCATGGTTTTGGCCTCTGTTTGTGATAGGTCTTGTTCTGGCAATTGTGTTCTGGGGCAAGTTTGGTCATTGGGGCTGTCAGCCTTATGATGTATATGAGGATTCTAATGGCAACAAGGTTGCCAAACGCAATGATGATGTCGTAGAAAACATGTTCTGGCACTTCGCATTCCCAATTTTGGGGCACTTTATACTTGAGCCAATTATTTATGGCTGCTTGATATATTATCCTCTTATGTGTGTGTTTGCATTGTTGGGTCTTATCCTGCCTTATGCTCTTGCCGTAATTCTGTTGGCTATCCCTGTTTTGTTCTTCCTTAGCGAGAAGTATACCCAGAACCTGCGTTTCCGTTCGGCAATCCTTATTGTGGTTACACTGCTGCTGACTGTAGGTCTTGGTTGGGCTGCCATTCTGCCTGTCACGCAGGGGGTTAGGGGTTCGAGTCCCGTACGCGCCGCTTAATTAAAGAAGATGACTCAAAAGTCATTTTACAAAGAAAGCAATCCCTATTAGAATACACTCTAATGGGGATTGCTCGTTCAAAATAGGGCTTTTGAGGTCGCCCTTAAATTATTTTATTGGTTTTTCTTCACGTAAGTTCTTTATATGTCCTAAGACTGTGTCAAGCCGTTTCCTGTTTGCTTTTTGCTGACTATACCCCAAAATTGCCGACAATGCCATTGCAAATGTGGTAATAGCGACCACCTCAACGTGCCATGCAAAGCCTGAAGCAACAAGTATCGTCCACGCAATAAGTGCTATGTATGGTATCACAAGCACCTTGTTTGTTTGTGAGCGCAGACACTTGTGACTTGCAATTCTTTCCTGGGCTTCAGTCAGACTCATCATTGGCAATTGCTTGATGTTGAGAGCGTTGTAGCATCTGCGGTTCAATATATACTCAAATACTCCCACTGCAATTATAAACAGGCTGAATCCCCAATATTCAGCTCCCTTGTCAATATACATAGTAAAGAACACTAACCCTGCAATAGGTGCCGACATTAATGATATTCTAAAGCGGTATCTATACCATTTCTCAATGTGAGAAAGTTTTTCCTTTATTGCCTCGCTGACAATCCCCTCGCTTATTATGCGCTGTTTCTCCAGTTTATCGTCTAAAAGATTGAACTGTTGCTTGAGTTCTTCAAACTCTTTGAATTCTATTTCTCGCTGTGTCATAATTCTTGGTTTACTTGTTAGACATTGATTTCAACTGTTCCTTTATACGGAATAGTCTGGTGGAAACACTGGACAAGGTTATTCCGACAACGTTGGCTATGTCCTGATAGCTCATATTCTCCAGCCAAAGAAGAATTATTGCTCTGTCAAAGACATCGAGACGGTTTATCCTGTCATACAACATTTGAATTTGTTTACTGTGTTCATCTTCGTCGTGATACAGGTCAATGTCAACCAGAAGAGGAACTGTCTGTATACTGTTTTTCTTCTTCCGTTCCTGGTTGCTGCATGTATTGAGGCTTACACGCCAAATCCATGTCTTTATATCACTCTCTCCACGGAAGTCCTTAAAGCCTTTCCATAGATTTATAAGAATTTCTTGGAACAGGTCGTTAACCTCTTCCTTGTTGTTGGAAAAGAAGTAGCAGACGGTATATATTGTCTTGCGGTGCTCCTTAACCATTTCAGTAAATTTGCGTTCAATGTTATCCATCAGTTCTTTTTGTTATAGAAGCGCTTCATGTTTCTACTTGCTTAGACACAGAAAAGCAGAGAAACTTTCATAAAAAAAGAAGATTTTTTCAAAAATAGCGAAATTCAATTGGCTTGGCGCGATTGTTAATGGTAAAGAAACTATAGTTCCCTATTGCATGATAATAAGTAAATATACATATAGATAGATGAATGTACATAAACATCCAATCTTTGTTCTTATTAATTTCAAAAGGTTTTCAGATACTTTCTTTTAGGGTTATCAGTCCTTCGGGGCCCATGTTGAAGAGCAGGTCGGCAATACTCAGGTTTGGAATGAAGCCGTGTCTTTGGGCAAAGACCTGGTAGTATGGATGCGGTTGCTCGGTGGTGAGTTGCAGAGTTTTGGGTTCTGCTATGTGGCGCATGTCGCAAGCATCGCTGTTTGCCAAATGTTCTGTTATCTCATCTGTGCCCAGCACGTGTACCTCTTTTTCAAGCCCCAAGAGGTTGCACACGGTGCTATGCAGACGCAGGTTAAAATCCATGAGGAATCCGTCACGTTCCTCGTAGAAATGTGCGAAATCATCGGCATAATAATCAAAGAAGGGGCTGTTGCGGTAGGCACTTACAATGGCATTCCAATGTTGGCGACGCCAGTTGCCGTGTTCGCTTATGCGAACATTGCGCATGGATGTGCGGCCGCAGTCGTGTACTACGGGAATGTTGAGGCTTAATGGGCCGTTCTCCGATGCTATGATAGTGCGGTTGCGGAATGTCTGCTTTATGAACGGGGCATCTCCATCAATGATAAGCCCCGTACCGCTATACAATCTTGTGTATAGCGGTACGGGTGCAAAATACAAGGCGTGTGATAGAATATCCACAATTTTTCCTTTAATCAAAACTGTTTACTCCACGGAACATGCGGTTCCAGCGTATCTTGCCGTCAAAGAGACCAAGGTCTTTGTCAAGTGATAGCCAAATGAAGAGTGCTTTGCCCACTATGTGGTCCTCAGGAACAAAACCCCAGCAACGCGAGTCTGCGCTGTTGTGACGGTTGTCACCCATCATCCAGTAGTAGTCCATCTTGAATGTGTAGCTGTCGCTTTCCTTGCCGTTGATGTATATCTTGCCGTCCTTTATCTCAAGAGTGTTGCCTTCGTATGCAACGATAGGGCGTTCATACACTGCTATGTTGTCCATTGTGAGTTTTATGCTCTCACCGCGACGGGGAATCCACACGGGGCCGTAGTTGTCGAGTGTCCAACCGGTGTTGCCGTTCAACGGATATATGCCGTCGGTGCTGTTCTTGTCAACAATTGATATGTTCTCGACAAGTGTGTTTAGGTCTTTCAGTTTTTCATAGCTCGCCTGTGTTAAGGGGAGTTCGCCGTAACCGTTTCCGTTGGCCTGCCTGTAAATCTGGAAGTTTGCAAGGTCTTCTTGGCTGATGCCGAGTTCGCGGCGCAACCTTTCGGGCATTGCCTGACGGAACTTTACATTGTAGTTGAACTGCAGGTTCTCGGGTTTGTCCATCGGTTTCCCGTCAATGTATATGACCTTGTCTTTTATCTCAAGTGTGTTGCCGGGGAGCCCTACACAGCGCTTCACGTAGTTCTCGCGGCGGTCTACAGGGCGGTAGACAACTTCTCCCAGTACATCAGGGTGTTTTTTTGCAATGTCAAGACCGTCATTATAATGTCTCCTGTACAGGATAAGTGATTCTTCTCTTGGCATCTTCTTTATCAGGTCTCTGTAGTCATTGGCGGCCTCAATGAATTCGCTTTCGCTCTGTGGCTTGTACCTCTGCATGACATCATTGTTGAATCCTTCGGAGTAGCATATCGAGTGCAGGTCTATTACTTGTGGGTTTGTAGTCGCAAGGTCGCCGGCCGGGTAGTTGAAAACGACAATGTCGCCAATTTCAATATCCTCAAGACCTGTTACACGCTCATAATCCCACTGCAGCAGTTCGCTGTAACTCTTGCAGTTGAGTATTGGCAATGTGTGTTGTGTCAGCGGCATGCTGAGCGGTGTCTGGGGCTTGCGTGGGCCGTAGTTTATTTTGCTCACAAAGAGGTAATCGCCGACAAGCAGTGTCTTTTCAAGTGATGATGTGGGGATTACGTAGTTCTGGAAAAAGTAGATGTGTACAAAGTAAACAGCAACAAGCGCGAATACAATGGCATCGACCCAGCCCATGACTTTTCGCAGCAATACATTCTCCGATTTTTTCCACCAGCCCCATGGAATGAAGCGTGTGGTGTAGTTGTCTATTATGAAGGGTATAATAATTATGCCCATCCAACTTCCTACCCAAATGAGGAAAAGGGTGTATAGCACAAGTGCTGTTATCAGCTTGATGAGTGACTTACGTGTCATCTTGACCTCACGGCCGAATATTCTGAATTCCATCGTTTCTCTTTTTGTTTATTAGACTTTTGCGGTTTTCTTAAGCAGTATCAAAAATTGAACAGGTCTTTCATTCCCAATAGACCGCTGCGGTCTTTGACATACTCTGCAGCAATCACTGCGCCCAGAGCAAAGCCACCGCGGTTGTGTGCGTCGTGGGTAATTGTGATGGTGTCTTCCTTGGAGTCGTATGTGATGCTGTGTATACCGGGAACCTCGTCGCGGCGTATTGCGTCAATCTTAATCTCGGTGGGTCGTGGCTCAGCGCCTTTTGTAACGGTGCCGTCGGGGTTTGTAAGGTCGCCCATAACCCACTGTGTCTTGTAGTCAATGTTCTCGATAATGCCCTCGGCGAGGGTTATAGCTGTGCCGCTGGGAGCGTCGAGCTTGTGAATGTGGTGGGTCTCTTCAATCTTGACTCTGTTGTAGTTGTCGAAATTGTTCATGATTTTTGCGAGGTAGCGGTTCACTGCCGAGAATATTGCCACGCCAAGGCTGAAGTTGCTGCTCCAGAAGAGTGTCTTGCCCTCTTTTTCGCATCTGTCGCGCATTTCTGCCTCGTGCTGCTGGAACCAACCTGTGCTGCCGCTGACAACTTTCACGCCTGCATCCATTGCCTTCATGCAGTTGTCGAAGGCTACGTGGGGCGCAGTGAATTCAATGGCAACATCGGCGCTCCTGAATGCCTCGCTGCCAAAATCCTCACGGTTGTCAATGTCTATGATTGACACAATTTCATGTCCTCTCTCAATGGCAATCTTCTCTATGGTCTTGCCCATCTTGCCGTATCCTATAAGTGCTATTTTCATGATTTTATCTATTTAGGTGCGAAGATAAGGAAAAATTTACTATAAAAGATTAATTTAATTATAAATAACATTGCAGGCACCCGCGTAGGCACCTGCAATGCGTCGTGTATCTATTTAAATTATCTCCTGATAAACTTTCTGCTTAGCCAGCGGCGCACGGGCTCGTCGTAGAGTTTGAGGCACAAGAACGCGAGTATAATACTTGACACAATTACAACTGCCGCAATCTCCATGCTATCGCCCAATGTGTAAATCTTTTTCTCAATGAGCCAAGCGTAGAAGATGTACATTATGGGGTAGTGCACAATGTAGAGAGGGTAAGAGATGTCGCCCAGAACCCTATTGGCTTTGGCAGTGAATCCGTTGCCGGCATTTCCGCAGGCACCTATCCACACGAGTAACGGGAACAGGACGGCAATGCAAACGAATTCGTACAGGCTGTTGAGGCTTATGCCATAACCGGGGTTTATGTATGGAACGGAGAAAATGGCAACAAGCGCAATGCTGCATATCCAGAATGCACCCTTTATCCTGCGTGGTTTGAATGTGCGCGCAAGCAACATACCAATGCTGAACGGGAAGAGCATGCGCACCAATCCTCCCCAGAAATTGATTTCATCAATTGTCCAGCCTACGCCCACCATGTCGTATCCCGAAATATTCCCTATGAAGAACCATGCATGTGCTATGCCCAACAGCGCTGTGAATGTGGCGAGAACTTTTGTTGACATGCGGCGGATGAAAAGAGCATAGAGGATATTTCCGATGTACTCGAAGAAGAGTGACCATCCCGGACCATTGAGCGGGAACATCTCGCCATTGCCGCGCACCTCGTATGGCAACCCAGGCACTGCGGGTATCATGAACATTGTGAGCAGCAGTGCGGCCATAACCCAACCTGTATGCGTTGTGCTGCCGTCCCAACGCTCGAAACCTACGAAGGCAAATGCCAGGAATCCGATGATTGCGCCCATAATGAGCATAGGATGAAGGCGTATGAGACGGCGTTTGAAGAACTGCCATGTGTTCATCTTTTTCCAACGGTCATCGTATGCATAACTTATTACAAACCCCGAAAGTATAAAGAAGAAGTCTACCGCAATGTGTCCATGGTTCAGGGTGCGTATAATTCCGTCCCCGGCCTCGTTCTGTAATTCTGCAAACGAGAACCCTTCAAAAATGTGATAGAAAAGCACCAGCACTGCTGCCACGCCGCGCAGTCCGTCAAGCAATTGGTAATGAGGTTTTGTGTCGGCAAAATTTGCCGATGAAAATGTGTTTTTTTGCATTGTGTATGTTCTTATATCCTTTGCTGCAAAGATAGGAATGCTTCATGTGCATTTCTTTGCTTTTAGGCAAAAAATCATTTTTTGCTTCTTATTCTGCTTAGTGTGTATATGCTGATTCCCAAAAATTCTGCAACATATTTCAGTTTCACCCGGTTAAGAAGGCCCGGATAATGCTCAAGGAATTTGTGGTAACGCTCCTTGGGCGGCAACTGCAACCTCTCGACGAACAGATGGCTCAACAAAATATTGCACTCCTGATGGATGACTCTTCCCCAGTTTGCAATGTCAATATATTTCTCATAAAGGGCGTTCATTTTCTCAATGGGCATAGCATATATAATACAATCAGTCAAGGTCTCCACGCTTTCAACCGATGGAGTACTGTGATAAAGCGAGTGCATGCCGAATGTAGTATCCCCTTCAAGGCTGAACCAGGTGGTGGTGTCGGTGCCGTCTTTGTGAAATATTGAGCGCGTAACGCCTCTCTCAATGAAATAGATATTCCTGTCGGTCGCGCCAGAGTGTACCAGCATGGTGTTCTTGGGGCAATGCATTGGTGTCATGCATTCAAGCATTGCCTGCAGAGCCTCATCGCCGACAGGGTAGTAACTCAATATTTTCGCTATGATGTTATTCATGTTGTCGCGAAGATACTCTTTTTTACAGAAAAAACCTCGGCAATCTAATTTATATGCTGAATCTCTCTCGCGCATGCATGCGTTTTAAAATAAAATAACTACTTTTGTATTTTGTATCGCCGTCGTTGTACGGTGTGGACTTGACAATAATAATCAAAAATAGAATAACAATGGAAAAGAAATTCAAAAGAACCCTTGTGACATCGGCTTTGCCATACGCTAACGGCCCTGTCCACATCGGTCACCTTGCAGGTGTTTATGTTCCTGCCGACATTTATGTACGTTATCTGCGCCTTAAGGGTGAGGATGTGCTTTTTATCGGCGGTAGTGATGAACACGGTGTGCCCGTTACAATCCGTGCAAAGAAAGAGGGTATTACTCCCCAGGATGTAGTTGACCGCTATCACAAGATTATCAAAGAGTCATTCGAGGGCTTTGGAATCTCTTTTGATGTGTATTCACGCACAACGTCGCAGACTCACCGCGAACTGGCTTCTGATTTCTTCCGAAAACTCTACGACGAGGGTAAGTTCGTGGAAATGGAGAGCGAACAGTATTACGATGAGGGTGAGCAGCAGTTCCTCACTGACCGCAATATCCGCGGCGAGTGCCCGCGTTGCCATGCTGCCGATGCATACGGTGACCAGTGCGAGAAGTGCGGTGCGACACTCTCTCCCGATGAACTCATCAATCCTTATAATGCCGATTCGGGCAACAAACTTGTAAAGCGCAAGACCAGCCACTGGTATTTGCCGCTCGATGCATACCAGCCTTGGCTTGAGCAGTGGATTCTGAACGACCACAAGGAGTGGCGCAGCAATGTGTACGGCCAGTGCAAGAGTTGGCTCGATACAGGCCTCAAGCCACGTGCCGTTACACGCGACCTCAATTGGGGTATTCCTGTTCCCGTTGAAGGTGCCGAGGGTAAAGTCCTCTATGTGTGGTTCGATGCGCCTATCGGTTACATAAGCAATACCAAGGAACTGCTGCCCGACACATGGGAGACATGGTGGAAGAGTGAGGATACACGCCTTGTACACTTCATCGGCAAGGACAATATAGTTTTCCACTGCATCGTTTTCCCCTCAATGCTGAAGGCGCATGGTGACTATGTGTTGCCCGACAATGTGCCCAGTAATGAGTTCCTGAATCTTGAGGATGACAAAATCTCAACATCGCGCAACTGGGCGGTGTGGCTCAATGAGTATCTTGTCGATTTCCCCGGCAAGCAGGATGTACTTCGCTATGTGCTCACTGCAAATGCTCCGGAAACCAAAGACAATAACTTTACATGGAAAGATTTCCAGGCACGCAATAATAATGAACTTGTTGCGGTGTACGGCAACTTCGTGAACCGTGCTTTGGTGCTTACAAAGAAATATTTCGACGGCAAGGTACCCGCCTGCGGCCTGTTGACCGACTACGACAAGGCAATAGTTGCCGAATTTGTCGATGTCAAGGACAAGGTTGAGCATCTGCTCGGTCAGTTCAAATTCCGCGATGCACAGAAAGAGGCTATGGAACTTGCCCGCATCGGTAACCGCTATCTTGCCGAGACAGAGCCTTGGAAACTTGCCAAGACTGACATGGAACGTGTTGCAACAATCCTTAACCTTTCGTTACAGTTGGTTGCAAACCTCTCTATCGCTTTTGAACCGTTCTTGCCGTTCAGCAGCAAGAAACTGCGCGACATGCTCAATTTTGACACATTCAGGTGGTCAAGTCTTGGAAGTACCGAACTGCTTGCAACGGGCCATGAACTTGGCGAGGTAGGCCTTCTCTTTGAGAAAATAGAAGACGATGCTATCCAGGCACAGCTCGACCGTCTGGAGCGCATAAAGAAAGAGAACGAGGCTGCGGCATATAAGGCAAACCCGGTGCGTCCTGAGTGTACTTTTGACGATTTTATGAAACTTGACATGCGTGTGGGTACTGTGCTTGAATGTACCAAGGTTCCAAAGGCCGATAAGCTCCTGCAGTTCAAGATTGATGACGGGCTTGAGACGCGCACAATCCTTTCAGGTATTGCCAAGCATTTCAAACCCGAGGAACTTGTCGGCAAGCAGGTCTGCTTCATTGCCAATCTTCCTCCGCGTACAATGCGCGGCATTGTGAGCGAGGGAATGATTCTGAGTGCAGAAGACAACGAGGGCAAACTCTCGTTGCTCACAGTTGCTCCACAGGCTAAGCCCGGCAGCGAAATAAAATAAATGCTGAAATGGGAAGAGAGACTTCACTTCGTTCAGTATGATACGAGGTGAATGTATCTTAATTAATTCCGGAATAATTGAGTAATGCTTTAACAAACAGTACAATGAGCAACACGTCAAATTCAAATAACTTGAAACATACCGTCGCAAAGGGGTTTATTTGGGCCAAGGAATAATTGAGTAATGCTTTAAAACAGTATAATGAGCACCACGTCAAATTCAAATAACTTGAAACATACCGTCGCAAAGGGTTTTCTTTGGGGCGGCATGAGTAATGTCGTGTGCCAGTTGTTCAGTCTCTTGTTCGGTGTATATCTGGCACGCATACTTGGGCCTGGTGATTATGGACCCATTGGCATGCTTGCCATTTTCTCTGCAATAGCAGGCTCCTTGCAGGATAGCGGTTTTGTTGCAGCAATAGCCAACCGCAAAAGTGTTACTCATGATGATTACAATGCGGTATTCTGGTTCAACATACTCATTTCCCTGCTTATGTACGGTGTGCTGTTCTTTTGTGCACCGATAATAGCCGATTTTTTCAAGCAACCGGTACTTGTCGGCCTTTCACGCTATAATTTCCTGGGCTTTGTGGTTGCCGGTTTCGGAATTGCTCCATCGGCTTATCTGTTTAGGGAACTCAAGGTAAAACAGAAGTCAATAGCAATGATACTGTCCATTGTGGTTTCAGGGATAGTAGGCATTGTAATGGCGTTGAACGATTACTCATATTGGGGAATAGCAACGCAGAATATTATGTATGTGCTTGTCAGGACTATCGTATGCTGGTACTTTACTCCTTGGCATCCCAGTTTCAAGGTTAATTTTGCTCCGTTGAAGTATCTCTTTGCATTCAGTTACCGCCTGCTCATAACAAATATATTCCAGCGCTTCAATTGGAATATTTTCTCATTCATTCTTGGTAAATACTATACTCGTGAGGATGTAGGAAACTATACTAAGGCTGCCGAATGGTTCAATATGGGTGGCGATGTGGTCAATGGCATGGTGAATGCCGTCGCTCAGCCGGTGCTTGCGAAGGTTGTCGATGACTGCGAAAGGCAGTTGCGTGTTTTCCGCAAGATGCTCCGCTTTACCGCATTTGTATCTTTCCCTGCAATGTTCGGTCTCTCATTAGTGGCTCCCGAACTCATAACTTTTGTCCTCACTGACAAGTGGGCCGAAAGTGCTGCTATGTTGCGGATACTTGCTGTGTGGGGAGCTTTCATGCCAATACAGTCAATGCTTACCAATCTGCTGATAAGTTGTGCCCGTTCACGCACGTTTATGTGGTGTACAATTGTGCAGGGAGTGCTTATGCTCACAATCCTGTTACTGGTGTATCCCTATGGTATAAGGCCAATGCTTTTCAGTTATTGTATCTTCAATGCTTTTTGGCTGTTCGTGTGGCGTTATTTCGCAAGTAAAGAGATTGCTGTTACGTTTCCTATGTTCCTGCTTGATGTGTTGCCTTATATGCTGCTTGCCGGCATAGTAATGGTAGTGACATTTGTGCTCACAGCAGGTATTGATGATGATTTGCTTCTGCTCTTGTCGCGCATTGCTGTTGCAGCACTCTTATATGTAGGAACTGCATGGCTGTTGCGTAGCAAAGAGTTAAATGAGATAATAGATTTCTTGTTCAAACATAAAAAGCATTGTGATTGATGAAAAAGATACTGTTCGATAATCAGATGTTTACATTGCAGCGTTTCGGCGGTGTAACCCGCTATTTTGCCGACCTCATGTACAATCTTCCCGAAGATGAGTTTGTGTCGTCTATCCCTATGCGTTATTGCGAGAACCACTATGTTACCGAAACATATGGCAAGAAGTATGAAAAGATAAATTTTACAAACAACTACCGTATCCGTCGCCAACTTTATATGCTGGTAAACCGTCATCTTGCTTGGAAAGCGGTCAGGTTCGATGAGTATGACATTTTCCATCCTACATATTTCAGCCCGTACTTCCTTAAACAAGTAAAGCAGCGTGGCAAGCCTTTTGTGCTGACTGTACACGACATGACGTTTGAACGCTATCCGCAGGATGTGCTCATCTATGACCGCACAATTCCTCACAAGAAGCGTCTTATAACAGAAGCAGACCATATCATTGCTGTGAGTGAGAATACCAAGCGCGACATAATTGAACTGCTCGGTACCCCCTCTTCAAAAATTACAGTAGTGCACCATGGCTACCGTTCTGTTGCCGAGCCCGCGCCGCAACTGTTTGACCGTTATGTGCTTTATGTGGGGGAACGCAAAGGCTACAAGAATTTCTTGCCTTGGCTGTCGGCAATAAGACCTATTTTCAATCTTGACCCCAATCTCAAGATTGTGTGTACAGGGTCACCGTTCAGTAGTTCCGAGATTAAATTGTTCAGTAAATGGAGCATTTCAGACAGGCTTGTACACATTGCAGCCAATGATGCGCAGATGGCCTCATTATATCGTCATGCTCTTTGCTTTGTCTTTCCATCGCACTACGAAGGTTTCGGGATACCTATACTTGAGGCATTTGCAAACGGATGTCCGGTATGTCTAAGCAACTCAAGTTCTTTCCCCGAGGTTGCCGGTGATGCTGCAATGTTCTTCAATCCACATGATGCGCAGTCAATGCAGGATACTTTGAAAGAGGTTCTCACAAGTTCTGCCTTGCGTGAAGAATTGCGTCAAAAGGGAACTGAGCGCAGCAAAGAGTTCTCCATTGAACGTATGGTGGAGCAGACCTGCAAGGTGTACAGGAAATTATAGTTTGAGCCTATGAAACTGAACCGTTCCGAAATATCACGTATATGGCCCATTGCCAAGCGCCGCATGGGTGCCAGAATCGTCTCATGGATACAACGTCTGTTCTCTACAGACAGATTAGTGAAGAATGTGTTCCATGAAAAGCATGACAAGCGTGTGCTATTGTGTCACCTTCCTGAGGCTTTCAGCGGCAAGGAACTTCCGAAGCACCACTCGAATCTTACCGAGTGTCTTGTCATTGCAAAGTGTTTCAGCCGTTTGGGATACAACGTGGACTGTGCCTCACGCGCAAAGACCGGAATAGACTATACACCCTATGATGTGGTATTCGGCATAAACGGAAATGCCTTTATGGGTTCTTTCAGCCCTTGTGCCGGTGTTTCCCCGCAACGGATATTCTACTCCGTTGGTGCTGAGACATGTTTCAACTACAGGAAAACATCAATGCGTAATCTTGAATTCCGCAGACGGCATGGCCGTTGGTTTCTCGATTCGAACCGTTACATGCCGGGTGACCCAAGGAATTACTACGAGGCTCATTTCAGTGATGCTGTGATATGTCTTGGCGATGAGTTCGTCTACAAGCAGTTTCTTGACGAGGATTCTGCACCGGAACGTTATCGCTGGTTGCCGGCCTTCTATTTTAAAGTAAAAGAGCCGTGTGTCAATAAGGATTTTGCAATCTGCCGCAGGAATCTCCTGTGGTTTGGCAGTACCGGTCTGTTGCACAAAGGACTTGACATTGCGATTGACTTTGCTGCTGCGCATCCTGAGTTTACACTGCACGTATGCGGCAGTAGCAGTAACGAGAAAGATTTCTGGGAATATTATAATCCCATTTTAAGAAAGTGCAGCAACATAGTGTTGTATGGTTTTGTGAATATCGAGTCTGATAAATTCTCACAGATTCTCGACAACTGCGGTATAATGCTGAATCCAACCATTTCGGAAGGCGGTGCTGTTGCAACGCTCAACGTACTGGGCAATGGTGCTTTGTTGCCTGTTTGCAGCCAGGCTACAGGAATAAACTTATCGGGCAATGGTATTGTTGTGCCCGATGTGACCTATGAGGCTTTCGAAAAAGCGCTTTTTGAAGCAGATTCTCTGCCGCTTGACACATTTGCTGCAAAAGCATTTGCCGCGCACAGGCTCGTCCGCGAGGAGTGCTCGCTTGAGAAGTATGAGGAAAGGATGTTCAAATACATAAAGAGTATAATAGAAAAGAGATAATGAATATGAAAAATTTTAACTGGAAGTCAATTCTGCCGCATGTGGTTGCTGTTGCAGTCTTTCTTGTATTGACATTGGTATATTTCAGCCCGGTGCTTCAGGGCAAGGATATAAAGCAGGACGATGCAATAGGTTCCATTGCTTGGGGAAAAGATGCCAAGGACTATCACGATGAAAGCGGCGAGTATTCATACTGGTCGAACTCGATGTTCTCCGGTATGCCATGCAACTACACATTCTCGCCTCAACCGGCAAATGTGTTCATGCCTTTGGGCGAGACAATCACTTTGAGTATATTCGGTGCTTCGCGCCGTCACATAGGCTGCATCTTCGCGACATTTGCAGGCTGTTATATACTGTTCCTTGCGCTGGGTTGCAAACCTTGGCTAAGCATGGCCGGTTCAATAGTCTACACGCTGGGCTCGTATAATTTCATAATCATCGGTGCCGGGCACATGAACAAGAGCCTGGTAATAGCCACAATGGCTCCGCTCATTGGCGGCATAATAATGATGTACAGGAAAAAACTGCTGCTTGGAGCGCTGGTAACGCTCATTTTTGCCGGTCTGAATATCTATTGGAGCCATCAACAGATGAGTTATTACACAGCTATAATTGTTGCTATAATGGCAGTTGTGTATCTTGTGTATGCGGTTCGTGAGAAATGGTTACCCTATTATTTGAAAGCCACAGCAGTGCTGGCGGTGGTTGCAGTGCTGTCTGTTGCACCAGCAGTGGGTATTCTGTTGCCTACTGCCGACTATGCAAAGGCTTCAATGCGTGGAGGCTCTGAATTGGCAGCCGAAGGCAACAGTAAATCCGGTGGTCTTGATACTGAGTATGCTTTCCGTTGGAGTTATGGCAAGTTAGAGAGCCTGACCCTGCTTGTGCCCAATGTATACGGTGCGGCATCTTCGTATAAAGTGGATAAGAACAGCGATTACTATAAGGCCTATTATCCCTATGCCGAATATTCTGCAACTATGAACTATGTCGAGGCTATACAGAGTGCATACCCCAATGCTACTGAGGATGAGATAAGGCAGTATGTTGGCAGCAATAGCAGCCGAATAAGGAAAGAGGCCTCGGAAAGCGCAATGTATGCACCGACATATTGGGGTCCTCAGGCTATGTACGGGACATCGGGCCCGGTGTATGCCGGGGCTATTGTATGCTTCCTGTTTGTGCTCGGCCTTCTTATTGTGCATGGTCCCGAAAAGTGGTGGTTGCTTGCCGCAACACTCTTCTCGCTGATGCTTGCATGGGGAAGCAATCTGCCGGCCGTAAATGAGTTCCTGTTCGAGTATATGCCTCTTTACAACAAGTTCAGGGCACCGTCGCAGGCGCTGGTCATAACAACGTTGACGATGTCTGCTCTTGCAGTCCTTGCCATAAAGAGATTTATTGAACTCATATCCTCAAAAGATGAAAATTGTAATCACTGGGCCAAGCGTTCATTGTATATATCTTTTGGTGTTGTTGGCGGCTTGACCTTGATTCTTGCTGTAGCGGGTAATTCGCTGTTTGACTTTACTGCAGCAACTGATGCTCAGTTTGCCCAAGTGCCAGAATTGATGGATGCACTCATTGCTGAGCGACAGGCAATGCTCTCAAGTGATGCATGGCGTTCTTTTGGTCTGATACTTGCTGCTGCGGCGCTCCTGTTCTGGTATGCTTTTTACGGCAAGATGAAGAAGGAATACCTTGTGGCGTTATTTGCCGTATTGTTCCTGGTTGATATGTGGCCGGTGTGCAAGCGTTTTGTAAATGACAGCCATTTTATGGAGAAGAGAAAGACAACCGAGATACAGATTACCGATGCCGACAAACTGATACACTCCATAGAAGGCGATAACCACTACAGGGTGCTCGATTATACCCGCGGCAGTGTCTTCAACCAGTCATTCACATCATACTACCACAACTCGGTGGGCGGTTACAGCCCGGCTAAATTGTCGCGTTACCAGGATCTCATTGAGCAGCAGATAGGCAAGGGTAACAAGCGTGTTCTTGATATGCTAAACACAAAATACATCATTCAGGGTACAACAGAGAGTGATGTCGCTCTTAACCGCGACGCATTCGGGCATTGCTGGCTTGTAAACAGCATAAATTGGGTGAACGGCCCCAAAGAAGAGATTGCTGCACTTGACAATGTTGACAAGCAGGTTGCTATTGTTGACAAATGCTGGGAAAACCAAGTTGATAGCCCTGCCCAGTACAATAATGATGAACAAGGAAAGATTGAACTTGTAGAGTACCGCAACCCCGGAAATATCGTATACAAGAGCAACTGCAAGGCTCCCAAGATGGCCCTCTTCTCCGAGGTCTATTACAAGACATGGAAAGCTTATGTCGATGGTGCCGAGGTAACTCCAATACGTGCCAACTACGTGTTGCGTGCATTACCATTGCCTGCCGGTGAACATACAATAGAGTTTAAGTGTGTTGATGAACTAATGCAGACAAGCCATGCGTGGTCACTCTATATGTCAGTTCTTGTGGGAGTTGTCATTGTGGTGTTTGCTGGCGTTTTGGTGTATAAGAAGATAAAGGAATAATCAAGCAATGAGCAAACTACCCAAGTTCTCAATAATAACTGTAACCTACAACGCTGGCGATGTTGTAGAGCCTACTCTCAGGAGTGTGCTTGAACAGACGTATGACAACTACGAGTATCTGCTCATTGACGGCTGTTCAACAGATGATACTGTGGAGAAAGCCAAGGCAAGCGGCATCAGGTTTGCTCATATTGTGAGTGAACCCGACAAAGGTATATATGATGCCATGAACAAGGGTATAGCCCTGGCTACGGGAGATTATCTGTGCTTCCTTAATGCCGGTGATTCCTTCTATGCTCACGATACGTTGCAGAAACTTGCCGATGCCGCTGTCGTGGGGGAGGAACTCCCGCATGTGCTCTACGGTGAGACTGCAGAGGTGAACTATGCGCGTGAGTTTGTGCGTATGCGCCGTCTTAAGGCTCCCGAGAGGCTCACTTGGCGTAGTTTCAAGGAGGGTATGTTGGTGTGTCACCAGGCTTTCTATGCACGCAGGGATATTGCCCCTATGTATAACCTCAAGTACCGTTTGTCGTCCGATGTCGACTGGTGCATAAGGGTTATGAAAGTTTCGTCAAAACTGGTTAAAGTAGACGGAACAGTTGTGAATTATCTGCAAAATGGTTTATCTTTGAAGCATCACAGGGCATCGCTTATAGAGCGTTTCAAGATAATGAGCAGCCATTATGGGCTTTTTACAACTATTGGGCTGCATCTGTGGTTTGTGCTGAGGGCGGTGATAAAGAGATAGAGTAATAAAGAAAAACTTAAAATAATAACCGGTATGTTTTCAAAAGAGACTTATATTGCACGCCGCAAGGCGTTGAAAGGGAGAGTGGGCAGTGGTCTGTTGCTTTTCTTGGGCAACAACTTCACAGGTATGAATTATGCCGATAACGCATATCATTTCCGTCAGGATTCGACATTCCTGTACTACTTCGCATCGGATTATGAGGGGCTTGCAGCTGTCATTGATGTTGACAACGACAAGGAGATAATATTTGGAAATGAACTCACTATCGACGATATTGTGTGGACAGGTGTACAGCCCACTATCAGAGAGAAATGCGAGCGTGTGGGCATTGGGATAACACGCCCGATGAGCAACCTGGCAACATATATAAAAGATGCGCAGGACAAGGGACAGAGAATCCATTTTCTTCCTCCTTACCGTGGCGAGCATCAGGTTTGGCTACAGGAACTGTTTGGTATAAATCCGGCAGAACAGGCAGCAAAGGCTTCGTCTGAGTTCGTAAAGGCTGTTATTGCCCAGCGCAACTATAAGAGCGAGGATGAAATTGTGCAGATAGAAGAGGCTGTCAATGTGTCGGTCGACATGCATTGCGCCGCAATACGTGCTGTGCATCCCGGTACCACGGAGGCTGAAATTGTGGCTGTGGTACAGGCTGAGGCGCAGAAGCACAACTTTGGACTCTCGTTCCCAATTATAGCGACTGTCAACGGGCAGACACTGCATAACCACGCATACGGTACTACGCCGCTTAAAGAGGGTCAGATGCTTCTGCTTGACTCGGGCTGTGAGAATGCGATGCACTATGCGGGTGACCTCACGACCACTATGCCGGTAGGCAATAAGTTTACCGAACAGCAACGTATTGTATGCAATATACTGCGTCGCGCGCATCTTGCTGCAACAAACAGCCTGCGTCCCGGCATAGAGTACCGCGAGGTGCATAAACTGGTGCTCACAGAGATTGCTAAGGGCATGATTGATTTGGGGCTCATGAAGGGTGACCCGGTCGAGGCTTCTGTGATTGGTGCTACATGCATGTTCTTGCCTCATGGCCTTGGTCACATGATGGGTCTTGATGTACATGACATGGAGAACTTGGGTGAGGTAAATGTCGGTTATGAGGAAGGTCGTGCCAAGAGTCCGCTTTTCGGCTGGAAGTCATTGCGCCTTGCAAGGGCTCTTGAACCGGGGTTTGTGTTCACGGTTGAGCCGGGAATCTATTTTATTCCGGACCTTATTGACAAATGGCGTGCCGAGAAACAGTTCACAGACTTCATCTGCTACGACAAACTTGAAGCATGGAAAACATTCGGCGGTATGCGCGGCGAAGAGGATTGGCTTGTGTCCGAGGTCGGCGCACGCCGTTTGGGAAAATACAAGCCTATGTCACCCGAGGAGATTGAGGAGGTACGTAACAGTTAATCAGTTTGTATGTTATTCATATAAAGAGGATGACCCGAATGGGTCATCCTCTCATTTTGTATATGATTATCAGTCGCCCAGTCCTTCAAGGTGGCGGAACCTGTTTACAAACCTCATACGTTTCTTGCGCGTGTTTATGTTGGGGTGGTAGTTGCCTGCATACTTCCTGCGGCGCAGTTTAACGAACATCTTTGCGACGAATGCAATGATGAGAACTCCTATTATTATAATCCAAACAGTCATAGAATATGGTTGTTAATAGGTTAATAATCGGCGGTTGCGTCTGCAATGTATCTTTTTTTGTATAAATGGGCAAACAAAACAGTGTTATTTTTAAAAATTTAACAAAAACCGCATGTCAAGCAGTTTCGGGCAGTACCAGGAAAATGGATATTGTTGATATCTTTTTTTCTCTTTAACATTGTTATTTGCATATATTGTTTATTTTTGCCTACCTTTCGTGTTCCCGAAACAAAAATTCAATAAATATATGATTCAGACAGTTGTAAAGCGCGACGGACGCATTGTCGGCTTTAATGAGGAAAAAATTATTACGGCTATCCGTAAGGCGATGTTGCACACCGACAAAGGTGAGGATATGTCACTCATACGCCAGATTACCGACCACATCTCTTTCCGCGGTGATGCACAGATGACCGTGGAGGCAATTCAGGATATGGTTGAGTTGGAACTCATGAAGAGTAGCCGCAAGGATGTTGCTCAAAAGTACATCGCCTACCGTAACCAGCGCCGTATCGCCCGAAAGGCAAAGACCCGTGACATTTTCCAGGAAATCATTAACATTCAATCCAATGATGTTACCCGTGAAAATGCGAACATGAATGCCGACACACCTGCCGGTATGATGATGAAGTTTGCCAGCGAGACAACAAAACCGTTTGTCGACGATTTCCTCTTGAGCGAGGAGGTGGTGGATGCCGTACACAACAACTATCTGCATATACACGACAAGGATTATTATCCTACAAAGAGCCTCACATGCTGCCAGCACCCGCTCGACAACATCCTGCTCAATGGCTTCAACGCAGGTCATGGCGAGTCACGCCCGGCAAAGCGCATTGAGACTGCAAGCATAATCGCATGCATTTCAATGGAGACTGCACAGAACGAGATGCATGGCGGCCAGGCAATTCCGGCATTTGACTTCTATCTTGCACCTTATGTGCGTACAAGTTTCATTGAGGAACTCAAGGCTATTGAGGAACTTACCGGTGCCGATTATTCGCACTTATATAATAAGGAAATAGCAGATTATGTAATGCAGCCTCTTGACTTCCTGAGTGGCGAGGAACGCATATTGCAGCATGCTATGAACAAGACTGTTTGTCGTGTGCATCAGGCGATGGAGGCTTTCATACATAACATGAACACAATCCATTCACGTGGTGGCAATCAGGTGGTATTCAGTTCAATTAATTACGGCACCGATACATCGGCCGAAGGCCGTTGCATTATCCGTGAGTTATTGAACAGTACCTATCGTGGTGTCGGTAACGGTGAGACAGCCATTTTCCCCATACAGATATGGAAAAAGAAACGTGGTGTCAGTTATTTGCCGAGTGACCGCAACTACGACCTCTACCAACTTGCATGCAAGGTTACGGCACGCCGTTTCTTCCCCAACTTTCTGAACCTTGATGCCACATTCAACCAAAGCGAGGAGTGGAAAGCCGATGACCCCAAGCGCTATATGCATGAGGTTGCTACCATGGGTTGCCGTACCCGCGTGTATGAGAACCGTTTCGGTCAAAAGACATCTGTTGGCCGCGGAAACCTTTCGTTCTCTACCATAAACATTGTGCGTCTTGCAATAGAATGCATGGAAGTTGAGAATAAGGAACAACGCATTGCAATGTTCTTTGCGAAACTCGATGAATTGCTCGATGTTACGGCACGCCAACTTCATGAGCGCATGGAGTTTCAGAAGAGTGCTTTCGCAAAGCAGTTCCCGCTTGTCATGTCGGCTCTCTGGATTGGCAGCGATAAACTCAAGCCTGGTGACACAATTGCTTCTGTAATCAATCAAGGTACACTGGGAATAGGCTTTATAGGCCTTGCTGAGTGTCTTGTTGCACTTGTGGGCAAGCACCATGGCGAGAGCGAAGAGGCACAGGAACTCGGCTTGCGCATCATCACATACATGCGTGACCGTGCCAATGATTTCTCCGAACAGTACCAGCACAATTACAGTATACTTGCAACTCCTGCAGAGGGCCTTTCAGGCCGTTTCACACGTGGCGACCGCAAGCGTTTCGGTGTTATTGAAGGTATAACAGACCGCGATTACTATACCAACAGTAACCATGTACCTGTCTACTATAAGTGCAGTGCGCGTCACAAGGCCGAAGTTGAGGCTCCTTATCATGACCTCACACGCGGCGGGCATATCTTCTATGTTGAGATTGATGGTGATGCGACACACAATCCTGAGGCAATCATGCGTGTAGTAGATATGATGGACAAGTACAACATTGGTTACGGTTCAGTAAACCACAATCGCAACCGTTGTCTCGACTGTGGTTATGAAAACTCTACAAAGGACCTTAAGGAGTGTCCCCAATGCGGCAGCAAAAACCTTGACAAATTGCAGCGCATCACTGGTTATCTTGTAGGTACCACCGACCGCTGGAACAAGGCTAAACTTGCCGAACTCAATGACCGTGTAGTTCACGAATAACATGACAAAAATATCCATACTCGACATTGTGGAGGACACTACGGTCGATGGTCCGGGCTTCCGCACTACAATCTACTGCGCCGGTTGCCCGAACCATTGCCCCGGGTGTCATAATCCCCAGTCGTGGGATATAAGCAACGGTCATTATGTAGATGTTGATGACATCCTTGAGGTAATTCTTGCCGACCCTTTTGCCGATGTCACATTCTCAGGCGGCGACCCAATGTTCCAGCCACAGGGCTTCACCGAACTGGCAATTGCAATCAAGGAGCGTAGCAACAAAAATATTTGGTGCTACACGGGCTCTCTTTTTGAGCAGATTTTAGAAAACCCAGTACAGCGCGCACTGCTTGAGCAGGTAGATGTGCTTGTGGACGGCCGTTTCATTGAGGCTCTGCGTGACGAGCAGTTGCGCTTCCGCGGCAGCAGCAATCAGCGCATCATTGATGTACCGCGCTCGCTCAAGGAGGGCAAGGCGGTGATGCTGGATGTTTGACCAGTCATAATACAAGTGTCTGCATGAGGTTATTCTTTAAACTTTACCGAGAAACGGTGTCTGCCATTGGTGTAATTATACCTCAAGTTGTAATTATAGAAATCCGCAATTGATTTCACCAATGCAAGGCCAAGGCCGGTTGAACCGCTTTTGCCGCTGGTGTAGAAACGGTCGAAAAGGCGGGTTGTGTCAAGGGATTCTTCGCCGCTGTTGCTGACAGTGAGTGTGCCGTTTGACAGTGTGATGTCTATTGTGCCGCCGTCGGCTGTGTGCAGAAAGGCGTTCTTTATGAGGTTTGTCACCATTGTCGCTGCCAATGATTCGTCCATTGTTACAATGAAACGCTCAGGGAGTTCCTTGTAGCACTTAATATACTTGCAACTGTATATTTCTTCATATATCTCAACTTCGCGCTTTATGAGTTCGGTAAAGTCAACGTCATTCTTTTCGTTGAACTGTGCATTCTCAATCTTGGAAATGAGCAGCAGGGTGCGGTTGAGGCGGTTGAGGCGGTGCAGCGACTGGCGCATTTTGGTCAGTTCGGCAAACTGCTCTTCGGTGAGCGGTGTGTTGTCTATCATCCACTCGATGCGTGTGCCGAGCACGGCAAGCGGTGTCTGCAGTTCGTGCGAGGCATTGCCGATGAACTGTTTCTGGCGCTCATAGTATTTCTCGGCACGTTCGATTGTGCTTCGGGCACTCTCTGTGAGTTTCTTGAATTCTGTTATGCGGGTGCATACGGGAAGGTTCTCTACTCCGTTACCAAGGTTATAGCCGTCGAGCCAGTAAAGCAGGCGGTAGAGTGGGCGCATACTGTAGTTGAATATCAGTGTGGTGACAGACAATATTGTAATGATTAGAATGGCATATAGTGCAACAAGGTGCCAAAAGACTGAGAGCAGCAGGTCCTCGCGCTCAAAAGTGGGCGTGGAGACCGTGAGCAGATAGGTGTTGCTGTTGCTGTCGGTAAATGTCATTGTGAGGATGCGGGCAGGTTCTGTTTCTCTTTTTTCAGGGATATATATTTTGCGGTCTTCGAATTTCAAGAACTTGCTGTGCTCCTTGTCATTGCTCAGGAGTTCTATGCTGTATGTATTGTTACTGCCTTCGTTAGGGCCGGGGAGCTCGCTTCCGGTGAGTGCCCTGCGAATGAGCATGGTCGCATAGTCCTCGAGATTGTCATCTGTTTCGTCGTTGATTTCATCAACCATGGAATAGTAGAATACTGCTGCCCAGACTAATAGGATAGGCAGCAGAACTATTGAAAGTCTGAGTGTAACACGGTATATCAGTTTCATTACTGGATGTTATATTTTTGTTTTTCAACTGTAGGTTACCTTCTTTTGTCCTGAAGGATGAGTTTTACAGATTTTCATGCTGACAATCTTCGGTTTCTGTGAATTTATAGCCGAAACCGTATACGGCTTTTATATTTGTGTCGGCACCGGCCTCGGAGAGTTTCTTGCGCAGGTTCTTTATTTGTGCATAAACGAACTGGAAATTGTCGACCATGTCAATGTGGTCACCCCAAACGGCCTCGGCAAGTACGGCCTTGTCTACAATGTGCTCGGGGCGCTGCATGAAGTAAAGCAGTATGTCAAACTCCTTTTTAAGCAATGTGACTTCTTGCCCTCCGACAGTAACCCTGCGGCTACCCGGGTCGAGGGTTATGTTGCCTGCTTTCATGTTGTTGTTGACGGCTCCGCTGCCGCGGCGCATTACGCTTTTTATGCGTGCCGATAGTTCGGCCATGTAGAATGGCTTGGCAAGGTAGTCATCGGCACCAAGGTCAAGGCCTGTGATTTTGTCATCGAGCGAGTCGCGTGCCGATATTATGATGACACGTTCTTCTTTGCCGCTTTTCTTTATCTCCTCAAGCAGTTTGAGGCCGTTGCCGTCGGGCAGCATTATGTCAAGCATAATGCAGTCGTAACTGTAGCCGGCAATCTTGTCGCATGCATCGAAGTATGTGGGTGCAGTCTCTACAATGTATCCTTCACCCTGCAGGGCCCGCTGCATTATTTCACGCAGGGAGGTGTCGTCTTCTATTATAAGCAGTTTCATTGTCGTGTGCTTTTGCCTTTTTGTACGATACGAAAGTATTGCTTCTTTTTGAAAAGGAACTGAAATGTGTCGTTATTCAGCCAGTTCAAAGTCGAGTTGTTTGCGGTCGAGGTTGGCGCGTACTATGCGTATGCGCACTGCGTCGCCTATTGTGAACTTGCGGTGTGTGCGGCGGCCGATTATGCAGTAGTTGGCATCGTCAAATTCGTAATAGTCATCCTGTAAGGTGCGCATCGGTATCATGCCCTCGCATTTGTTCACATTAATCTCGGCATATAATCCCCATTCTGTAACGCCGCTGATTACGGCATCGTACTCATCACCGATGTGTTCACTCATGAACTCTACCTGCTTGTACTTGATGCTTGCGCGTTCGGCATTGGCTGCCACCTGTTCTTGGGCAGAGCAGTGTTCGCACAGTTCCTCATACTTTGGTTTGCTCACTGTGCGCGACTCGAGCGTAAGGTAACGATGCAGAAGACGGTGTACAAGAAGGTCGGGGTAACGGCGTATGGGTGATGTGAAGTGAGAATAGTAGCGGAATGCGAGCCCATAGTGCCCGATATTCTCAGTGGAGTAGCGCGCCTTCTGCATTGTGCGCAGTGAAATCTGTTCAATTACATTCTGTTCCTTGGTTCCATGCACATCCTTCAGCAGGGTGTTCAGCGCTGTAGCCGACGTTGTACGCCCCGATGGGCTTTTCATCTTATAGCCCAGTTTGGTCACGAACTTCGACAGCATGGCAATCTTTTCGGGGTTGGGCTGGTCGTGTATGCGGTATACAAAAACCTTTGGGTTCTTGTTAGTAGCGGTCTTGCGCCCGATTTTCTCGGCCACTGTACGGTTGGCAAGTAGCATGAACTCTTCAATGAGTTGGTGTGACTCGTTGCTCTCTGTGAAGTATACCGACAGCGGCTTGCCACTGTCGTCGAGACGGAATCTTACTTCGGCCTGTTGGAAATCTATCGCGCCTGCCTGGAAGCGTTTCTTGCGCATCTTCTGTGCGAGGGTATTCAGTATGTTGATTTCATTGTAAAATTCGCCTTCGCTCTTTTCTATGATTTCCTGTACCTCTTCGTAGCAGAACCTGCGGTCGCTCTTTATTATTGAGCGGGTGATGTGTGATTTCTTCACTTCTGCCTTATCGTTTATTGTGAAGATTACCGAATAGGTGAGTTTTTCCTCGTTGGGGCGCAGTGAGCAGAGGAAGTTGCAGAGTCTTTCGGGCAGCATGGGTATTGTGCGGTCCACAAGGTAGATTGATGTGGCACGTTTGAAGGCTTCCTTGTCAATTATGCTGCCCTCAGTGACGTAGTGCGATACATCGGCAATGTGTACGCCAATCTCCCACAGGCCTTCACCTATTGGGCGAATTGAGAGTGCGTCGTCAAAATCCTTGGCATCGGCCGGGTCTATGGTGAATGTTGTTACGTCGCGAAAGTCCTCGCGCTTGGAAATCTCCTCTTTGGTTATGTCGGCAGGAAGTTTGGCTGCGGCCTCTTCCACCGCTTCGGGGTATTTGTATGGCAGGCCATATTCGGCAAGTATGGCATTCATCTCGGCATTGTTCTCACCGCTTCTACCCAGAATATCAATGACCTTGCCCACCGGGTTCTTGCTCTCAGGAGCCCATTCGAGCATTTTTACAACGGCCTTGTCGCCGTTCTTGCCTCCCTTGAGCATATCCTTGGGAATGAATATATCGTTTGGCATTATGCGGTTTTCGGTGATGAGAAAGGCGTAATGCTTCTCTACATGTAGTTCGCCCACGAAAGTGTCGTGCACACGTTTCACAATCTCTACAACCTCTCCTTCGCGCCCACGTCCGCGTCTGCGTGCAAAGAGTGCCACGCGTACAAGGTCATCAGTGAGTGCATGTGCCGAATTCCGTTCGCTTATGAGCACAGGCTCGCTGCCGTCTTCGGGGTAGAACTCGTTGTAGCCGTCCTTGCTGCGCGAGAAAGTTCCGTACAGCATTGAACTGTTGCCTGCAAGCACATATTTTCTGAATTCAGGTTCCATAATAAACCCGTCAAATACCATTTCGTCAAGAACCTGTACACACAGAGTTCTTGCTGCTGTTGATGTAAGGCCGAGTTCCCTGAAAATTTCTTTAGGGCTTATAAGCCTTCCTTCATTGTGGTTGAACAATGACACAAGCATCTCCACAAGCATGTTCTTGTTTATGCGCACCTTCCCTTTTCCGCCTTTCTTTGCCATGATATTAATGTTTTTTCTGTTGCTAAAATAGTAATAAAACATCATTCTGCAATGTTCTGCTGCCAAAAGTGCAGAGCAAATGCTTAAAGTATGTGAAAATGGAAAGTTCCCGATGATGTTATATGACCGTATGTGCCCAAAAGCACCTCTTCTTGATATTAACCCCTCTGCTTTTCGTACCTTCGGAGTTTTGTAGTATCTTTGTGGGGCAATGTATTAATAGACCCTGAGTGTTGTCATCAATGATTCTATAATGAAGGTTTTAGTTACAGGAGCAAGCGGTTTCATCGGCAGTTTTATTGTTGAGGAAGGTCTCAAGCGAGGGCTTGAGGTCTGGGCCGGTATGCGCGGCAGCAGTAGTCGCAAGTTTCTTAAAGATGAGCGTGTAAACTTTGTGGAACTTGACTTTTCTTCTAAGGAAAGTCTTGTGGAACAACTCAAGGCATTCAAGGCTTCCAATGGCGCATGGGATTACATTGTGCATGCTGCGGGTGTAACTAAATGTCTTGATAAAAAGGACTTTTTCAGGGTAAACTATGAAGGCACGAAGAATTTCGTTGATGCTCTTGCCGATGCAGGCATGCAACCGCGCAAGTTTATCTATTTGAGTTCGCTCAGCGTGTTCGGTCCTTTGCATGAGCAGCAACCATATACCCCGATAATGGATTGCGATACCCCGGCACCAAATACAGTATACGGCAAGAGCAAATTGCTTGCCGAAAGGTATATAATTGATAACGCGGCATTTCCTTATATAATATTGCGCCCCACAGGCGTATATGGCCCGCGTGAGCGCGATTACTACCAAATGGCGGTGAGTATAAAGAAGCATGTTGACTTTGCAGTAGGCTTCAAGCCACAGGTCATTACGTTCATCTATGTAAAGGACCTTGTAAAAGCGATATATCTGGCAATGGAGAGCGATGTGCTGAACCGCTGTTATTTTGTAAGTGAGCCTCAGGGGTATAACAGCCGCGCTTTCAGCGATTATATACAGCAAGAAATGGCTGTGAAGAGTGTATTGCACATCAAGGCACCGGTATGGGTGTTGAGAGTGATTTCGGCTTGTGCCGAATACTTCTCTCACATTACAGGTAAACCCAGCACGCTTAATGGCGATAAGTACAAGATTATGAAGCAGCGCAACTGGCTTTGTGATACTGCACCAATTGAAAAAGAGTTAGGTTTCAGCATTGAATATCCGCTCAAAGAGGGTGTTAAGGAGATGATTAAATGGTATAAACAGGAAAAATGGCTTTAGATTTGTTCAAGCGCGAGAAACTTGAGGTAAAGTTCCTCGCAGTAGAGAAACTGAACATTCTCTACAATTTGCTCACCACACTGCTGATTATAATTTTCTTCAATAGGTTAAACGACCCTCGGGAGATGCTTATGGGGCGTTTCATCATTGCCGCGGCTACATTTGTGGTGATATATGCATATACGCAGTACCCTTCAAAGGCTATCCGCCTTGTCAGAATTGTGTCGCAGATGTGCCTGTTGAGTTATTGGTACCCCGATACATTTGAGTTCAACCGCATTTTCCCGAACCTTGACCACCTGTTCGCTACACTTGAACTTGATATCTTTGCCTGTCAGCCTGCACTGCTGTTCGACCAAGCATGCAGCACTCTTTTCTGGCGCGAGGCATTCAATATGGGGTACTGGCTCTATTATCCTATGATAGCACTGGTGTCATTTTTCTACTTTTTTCGTCGTCCTAAGGATGTTGAACGTTGCACATTCGTGATAATGTCATCGTTCTTCCTGTATTATCTTATATACATATTCTTGCCGGTTGCCGGGCCGCAGTTCTATTTCCCTGTGATAGGAGATGAACTGGCTGTGGCGGGCCCATATCCCGAGATAGGCGATTACTTTAATCTGAATCCGGAAATAACTATAGCCCAAGAGGGGAAGGGCGGTCTGTTTACTGAACTTGTAGGTGTTGCTCAGAGTTCTGGCGAACGTCCTACTGCGGCTTTCCCAAGTTCGCACATTGGCATAACAGTAATTCTTGTTATGCTTGCTTTCAGGGCCAAGCGGTTGCTTGCATATATGCTGTTCCCAATTTTTGTGCTGCTCTGTTGTGCAACGGTGTACATCAAGGCACATTATCTTGTCGATGCAATTGCCGGTCTTGCAACAGGTGTCATGCTCTATTACTTCACCACATGGCTATATAAAAGATTTATCTAATAGAAAGAAGCGTGGAACTACAAAGGCTGTTACCAATTTTGAGGGTGACTAAAAAGCAAATTTCTACGTTACGTTTGGCTTCAAAATCCTCATTTACGCTTAGTAAACTGCGGTTTTGAAGCCTTCACAAGCCTTGAACTTTACTTTTTATTCACGCCTCAAACAAAAGAAGGAGACTTTT
>JAZNDZ010000112.1:0-8626 GCA_045588345.1 Bacteroidaceae bacterium | reverse complement strand
GAGGAAGAAAAAGAACTAAGTAGGCACAATCTTACCGGTCGGGTTATACTGATAGATTGTGTAACCTTATGGTGTACGAACTATTTCTTTGAATCACAAGGTAATGTGCAACAAGCTCTCGATGCTGTCAAGCAAGAATTTAAACGGTTCATCGACCAAGAAGCGACCTTTATCTTTGTGACCAATGAGATTGGTATGGGAGGAACCTCCGAAAATGAATTACAACGAAAGTTCACAGACATGCAAGGGTGGATGAATCAACATATAGCCGCTCGTGCCGATGAAGTAACACTGATGGTTTGTGGAATACCCATGAAAGTAAAATAAAGACATGAAAACATTTAAAATCGAACGTCCAAACGCAGCTATGCAAACGCCTTTGCGTTTCAAAATAGACAATCTGACCAAGCCGAAAGGTTCATTAGGTACTCTCGAAGAATTGGCCTTGCAAGTTGGCTTGATTCAACAGACACTGTCCCCTTCTTTAAAGTGCCCGCAAAACATCATCTTTTGTGCCGATCATGGTATTGAAGCTGAGGGTGTCAGTGTATCTCCCCGGGAAGTAACCTGGCAACAAACCATTCATTTCACACAAGGAAATGGAGGGGTAAACTTCCTTTGCAGACAACATGGATTCCAACTGAAAGTGGTGGATGCTGGTGTGGATTACGACTTACCAACCGACCGGGGCATTATTGACAAGAAAATACGGAAAGGTACCCGAAACTTTCTCTACGAAGCAGCCATGACCGAAGATGAAATGAATCGCTGTGTGGAATATGGAGCGGAGATTGTCCACCAATGTCACAATGAAGGAAGCAATGTCTTAAGTTTTGGCGAAATGGGTATTGGTAACACATCTGCCTCTTCGTTATGGATGACTTGTTTTACCGGTATTCCATTATTGCAATGCGTAGGAGCTGGAAGCGGTCTGAACAATGACGGCATCCGACACAAATACGGCGTTTTGAAAAGAGCTTTGGACAACTATTCGGGTGATGGCTCTACTCTCGACATTATCCGTTATTTCGGTGGCTATGAAATGGTCATGGCCATAGGTGCCATGCTTCAAGCTGCCGAATTGAAAATGGTTATATTAGTAGATGGATTTATCATGACCAATTGCATATTGGCAGCAAGTAAGCTTTATCCGGAAGTCTTGGATTATGCTGTCTTCGGGCATTGTGGAGATGAATCGGGACATCGTTTGGTGCTGAATGCACTACACGCCAATCCTATTTTGAGTTTAGGTTTGCGGTTAGGGGAAGGTACAGGTGCTATTTGTGCATACCCTATCCTTGATTCTGCCGTACGAATGATCAACGAAATGGATAGCTTTGTGGGAGCCTCCGTTACCAAATACTTTTAAGCCATGAATCTGTTTGCAGCTTTCATATTCTTTACACGGCTTCCATTCTGGAAGCTGAAAGAGGTACCTTCGGAATGCTTCAAGCATGTGGTACCTTATTGGCCGTTGGTCGGTTGGCTGACAGGGGGTATCATGGCAGGTACCTTGTGGTTAGCTGCTCAGGTGATGCCTCTCACATGGGCTTGCCTGTTGGCAATCGTTTCCCGATTGTTAATTACTGGTTGCCTGCACGAAGACGGTCTGGCCGATTTCTTCGACGGATTCGGAGGTGGAACCACTCGTGAACGGACGCTCGCCATTATGAAGGACTCTCATATCGGCACGTATGGAGTCATCGCACTGATCATCTATTTCCACCTGATGACACAACTCGCCTGCCTGTCTGTCCCGATGCTCTGTACCTTGTTTTTTTGTGGCGATTGTTGGGGAAAATTCTGTGCTTCACAGCTCATAAACTTTTTACCGTATGCCCGTAAGGAAGAAGAGAGCAAGGCCAAAGTAGTATATCATCGGATGAATGGATACGAAAGAGTTTTTAATCTGGTAGGAGGTTTGTTACCGGCCATTCTATTATTACCTGCCACTTTATGGTTGGGGTTTGTAGGCTCTATATTGATTCTTGCTTTCCTTATCCGATTGATGAAACGTCGTCTGCAAGGCTATACGGGTGATTGTTGTGGAGCAACCTTTTTGTTATGTGAATTGACATTCTATTTATGCACTATAATCCTTGTCTAAAATGGAAATCATCCTCATCCGCCATACCTCAGTCAATGTACCCAAAGGTACTTGTTACGGTCAAACAGACGTTCCTTTGAATCCGACTTTCAAGCAAGAAGCTGCTGTTACGTTAGAGGAACTGAACGCATATGCGCCTTTTGACCAAGTATATACCAGTCCACTCAGCCGATGTACCCGACTCGCTACTTATTGTGGTTATCCTGATGCCATACGAGACTTTCGCATCATGGAACTTAACTTCGGCGATTGGGAAATGCAGCGCTTCGATGAAATCATAGATCCACGTTTGCAAGAATGGTTTGATGATTACTTGAATGTACCTGTTACCAATGGTGAATCCTTTTGTATGCAATACAAAAGGGTGGCTGATTTCTTAGATGAGCTAAAGGCAAAACCTTATCAAAAGGTTGCAATTTTTACTCATGGTGGTGTCTTGGCTTGTGCACAGATTTATGCTGGATTATTAGAACCTGAAAATGTTTTTACTTCGTCAACTCCATATGGTGCAATTATTAATGTGATAATCAAGTAGAAATAAGGATAAACACTGAAGTTTCATTTAATAGTAATATGGTTCGTAAAGACAGTGTAAATTATTCAAAAGGAAAATTAACCGTCGGATATGGAGTGATAGCCTTATTGATAGGTGCTATAGTTTATCTATATATTAGTGAGTGGCGGCAGTTAGAGAAATTAGAGCATGAGGCAAAGCATATCAATATGCTTCGTCAAAAGGTTCATGATGCTTATGCAAAAATGCTTGATCTCACGCTTTATGGTGAAAAAGTTTTGGAGTGGAATGCTGAAGACACCTTGGTGTATATAGGTAAACGCAATGCAATGGATAGCATTTTATGCGAATTCAAAGAACATTATCCACCTACAAGACTTGATAGCCTTAGATTGCTGTTGGCAGAAAAAGAAGAGCATCTGTTTACTATTTGGAGATTGTATGAGAACCAAGAGAAATTAAATGCTCAGTTAGCCACTCAAATACCAATTATAGCCAATCAAAGTGTTCAGGAGCAGTCACAGAAGAGAGGTGGATTTCTTGGTTTGTTCAAGAAAAAAGAGAAATCAACATCTACCACATCAAAAATGCTCAATTCTCTAAATCGTGATGTGGTAAAGCAATATCAAAAGCAGAGCCAAGAATTATCCCACTATGCAGATAATTTGGCTCAGTATAATACATTGTTGAATATTCGCCTCCAAGAAATAATCAACAAATTAGACACGAGGGTTCAAAAGGATTTGCAGGCAAGAGACGCTGTTATTGTTACTGCACATAAACAATGCTATGTGATAATATGCGTAGCCACAGTTTTCTTGCTTGCATTGTTGGCCAGTTTATATGCGATTATTCATAAGGACGCATTAAAGATAAAGAGATATAAGGAGAATGCAGCCCGATTGATATCAAAGCAGAATCAGATGCTTTCGGAAAATACAGAATTGCTGAATGCCCGCCAGAAGATGATGCACACCATTACGCATGAATTGCGTATTCCCCTGTCTTCCATTATCGGATATGCCGATTTGCTTGAAGGGGAAACGGACGAGAAAGTACAACAGGCGTATATGGGAAATATCAAACAGGCTGCAAAACGTATGACATCGCAACTGAACAGCCTTTTGAGTTTCTTCCGATTGGATTGTGGCAAGGAAGAGGTTAATCTTGCACCATTCCGACTGACCGATATAGCAGAAACACTCGAAGCCGAGTTCCGCACACAGATAGAAGCAAAGGAAATTGGTTTTGTGGTGCATAACTGCGAAGATTACGTGGTCATAGGCGATAAGGAAAGAATAATACAGATAGGCGATAATCTGTTGTCCAATGCTTTGAAATTTACTGACAGCGGAGTGATAACATTGGATGCGACCTATAAGAACGGCATCTATAATCTGATTGTCACAGATTCGGGTACAGGTATGCCAAAAGGTGAATTGAGGAGAGTGTTCAAGTCGTTTGAACGACTATCAAATGCCGCAACACAAGACGGATTTGGATTGGGTCTTTCCATTGTGGATAATTTGGTACGACTGCTTGGTGGAAAGATATGGATAAACAGCGATGTGGGAATTGGTACTGATGTTTCGGTTGATATTCCCGTGACAAGAACGGATGAACGATTGCTGAACAAAAGTCAAGAAGAAACGATATATCCTAAACGCAATTACAGTGTGGTTGCCATAGACAATAACGTCATAACATTGAATATGATTAAGGCGATGTTTGCCAAATGTGATGTGGCGTGCGATACCTGCGTGAATGCCGGAGAATTGATAGAGTTGATACGCCATAAACGATATGACCTATTGATTACCGACTTGCGTATGCCGGGACATAACGGTTATGATATACTGGAATTGCTACGCACATCGAATGTGAACAACTCAAAGACAATCCCCGTGATAGTAGCTACCGCTTCGGGTAGTTGTGAGAAAGAAGAACTGCTTGAAAAAGGGTTTGCTGATTGCATCTTCAAACCTTTCTCCAAACAAGACCTTTTGGATATTGCAGACAGGAACATAGCCGATAAGGAAGAGAACGAAGATGAACCGGACTTTACCGCTATATTGGCATATGGTGATGAAGATGAAATGCTTGACAAGGTTATATCAGTTACCGAACAGGATATGCAGAACTTCAAGAATGCGTCAGAACGCAAAGACCTGAATGAACTTGATGAACTGATACACCACTTGCGTAGTTCATGGGTAATACTCAACATGGATAAACCGTTGTGGGAGTTACATGAATTGCTGAAGGGCACTACTTCGTATGGCGAAGAGGAACTACAATATGCTATAGCTGCGGTATTGGAGGCCGGTGAAACCATTATCCATTGTGCCAATGAAAAGAAGAAGGAGGTAGCAAATGGGTAAGATAATCGTTCTTGAGGACAATACGTTGTTTGCTGAGATTGTCTGCCGATGGCTGCAACGGGAAGGTTGGAAGACTGAAACAGTTACCAATATCTCACGGGCAAAAAAAATGATGGAGAAAGCCGATGCCGATGATATAGTATTAGCAGATCTTCGTCTGCCCGATGGTGAGAGTACAGCACTGCTTGAATGGATGCGTAAGAACGAAATGGAACAAGCGTTCATTGTCATGACTGATTATGCAGAAGTACATACCGCCGTTTCTGCAATGAAGTTAGGCTCGGTGGATTATATTCCCAAAAAACTATTGGAAGACAGATTAATGCCGACCATTAACGGGATAGTCCAAAAACAGATGGCAGCAAAAGCCGCATTGAGTGCAGTTCCGATATTCCAACGGGATAGTGCCGCATTCCGTCAGATAAAGGAGCGTATCCGGCTGGTTGCTCCGACTGATATGAGTGTATTGATATTGGGTGAGAACGGAACGGGCAAGGAACATATTGCACAGCGTATCCACACGAAAAGCAAGCGGTCAAGCAAGCCGTTTGTTTCGGTGGATTGCGGTTCTATCTCACCTTCATTGGCTCAATCGGCATTCTTCGGGCATATCAAAGGGGCGTTTACGGGAGCAGATGCGAACAAGGTCGGATATTTCCAAGAGGCAAACGGCGGAACATTGTTTCTTGATGAAGTGGGTAATCTGCCCTACGAGATACAACAGATGCTGTTGCGTGTGATACAAGAAAGAAAATATCGTCCGGTAGGTGCCAAAGAGGATAAGAGCTGCAATGTGCGTATAGTGGCTGCCACGAATGAGGATTTGGTAAAGACGGTAATGGAGAAACGCTTTCGACAAGATCTTCTTTACCGTTTGCAAGATTTTACGATAACTCTTCCGCCGTTGCGGAACTGCCGAGAAGACATAATGCCGTTGGCAGAGTTCTTCCGTGAGCAAAGCAACAAAACATTGGATAAGGCTGTGAACGGATTTGACTCATCGGCAAAGAAGGCATTGCAACAACATCCTTGGAGTGGCAATGTGAGAGAACTGAAACAAAAGATACAGACTGCCGTACTACTGTGTGAGGGCAACAATATAACCGAAGATGATTTGGAGTTGTATGTTGAACAAGATACTTCGCCTGTATGTTATTCACTCAAAGATGTGCAACAGGAAAAAGAGCGTATCAGGCAAGCATTGGAACAGTGCGGTGGAAATAAAGTTTCGGCTGCAAAACTCTTGAAAATAGGTCGTACAACATTGTATGCCAAGATAAAAGAGTACGGATTAAGTTAGAAATTATAGCCCATAACAGCAGAAATTGGCATAAAATGATTACTTTTGCAGTTGAAATTGGCAAGAATGGTAGTCATTTTAAGCCGAAAACATACGATAAAGCACAGGTTTTGGCATAGCCATTGCCTGCATATATAGACATAAGACCGCAAGGTGTTTCTAATGGAAATCTGGAAAATTTACATTAACAGGAACAAATGCGTGATTGCTTATGCTATGCCTACGCATAGCGTGCAGTTACCTATTCCTGTTAAGGCATTCCAGAGCCTCCATTAGAGATAGTGTGATTTTGCACGCTATCTTTTTTGTTACAAACGAAAAAAAGAGAATGCTATGGCAAAGGTTCGGGTTCTTGCCGTTCTATCATTGGACGGTTGCTTATCGGAGAAAACTGGAGATGCAAGCTGGGTGTTGCGTCCCGAAGGTTACGGCATAGACAAATTGTTTGATGCGGCAGACTATGAACTGACTCCTGCCTATCCTACTTCACGATTAACAGAAAATAAATCCAAATCCATTTTCTTGATTGAGGCTAACCATGAAACAGCCGACTATATTAACGGTCTTCTACGACTTCAACTGATTGACGAAATCATACTCTATACCGTACCATTCATTGCCGGAACGGGGCGACATTTGTTCAAGGCTAATTTGCCTACTACTCACTGGAGTTTAGTCGAGAAAAAAGAGTATAACGGTGGTATTCTTCGCATGGTTTATCGCAAGAAACATATCCAAGATTAGCCATAGCGTTCGGCAAATGAACACATTACGATGTGCAGATTCTGAACAGATGTTCGGATTCTGAACACTTTTTATTGCCCAGAAAAATCCGTCAAGATTTATTTTCAAGAAATTTCCCACTGATATTCAGCGGGATATGTCATTGTACCCCTTTTTGGGCACGAATTGGTCGGCTGTTTGCCCTTATAGTTTATGTGCGCACACTGATAAACAAGTGTAAACCCCATAAACGGAATAAAGATGAACCATACCATATTGACAGATACCGAGTTTTTCAACTTGATAAACAGTAAAGAATACAAGGAGTTGCCATCAGCATACAATGACTTTGTAGTAAGAGTGATTGAACATTGTCATTCCACTACAGATGCGAAACATATTGCCATTGCATTGATGTTTGCAGAAATTGAGTTGCAATTTCATCAAGTGCAGGACGATTGTGAAATGTCGGTATATATTCGCAAGGCTCTTGCCTTTGTGAAAAAGATGCAGCGACACCTTTCTGCTATTGCCTCCCAAATGCCACCACTAAATCCATCCACCAACGAACAGAACAATATTCCAGCCTTGCAATGGACAGGCAACGCCATCGACCTTGTTGAAATTATATATGGTATTAGTGAAATGGGCTGTATCAACAATGGTAATATCCAACTGAATGAACTTGCTCCAGTGCTGTATGCCTTCTTCGGGGTAAATTCAAAGGACTGCTACCGCTTCTACACGGACATCAAGCGTAGAAAGAACGACAGCCGTACCTACTTTCTCGACAAGATGCAAGTGAAGTTGAACGAGAAGATGCGAAGAGACGATGAACTGGAGCGAATGAGAAGATAGACTGATTAGTTTTTGTTATTGATACATTAGTTTGTTTGGGTAAGGGACTGCGTGATGCCGTTCCTTGCCCTTTTTTCATTGGCATTATGATAATTAAAGAGTAGAAATGCCTAAATCCGTCAAATTTGAGTAACTTTGCAGAAAATTTTGCATATGAGTACGATTGAGGAGTTGCAGAGATTGCGTGAAAGCGAAGACCACGTTGAGTTTAAGGAGGCCAAACGTAATTATCCGTTTGCCGGAGGAAAACACACCGACCCTAAAGATAGGCGTCATTGTGTTTTGGGCTATGTTGTGGCATTGGCAAATGAATGTGGCGGTCGTCTTGTGTTGGGTATGGCAGACCATAGGCCCCATACCGTAGTTGGAAGCAACTTTGCTGAAGATAAGGTTGGAGAGCTTGTAGATGAGATTTACAAGCGACTTGGTATCAGAGTACAATACGAAGAACTGTATTCTGAAGATGGGAAGCGTGTACTTGTTCTGACAGTCCCTTCTCGTCCTATTGGTCGTCTGTTGAAATTCGAGGGTGTTCCTTTGATGCGTACGGGAGAAAGCCTGCGGGAGATGTCAGATGCTGAGATTTTCAGAATACTATCAGAGCAGGAACCGGACTTCTCGGCTCAAGTATGCGAAGGTTTGACAATGGACGATTTGGATAAGGAGGCTATCAAGGCAATGAAAATCCAATATGCCGACAAACAAAAGAATCCTACTTTCCAAAATCTCCCCGATGAACAGGT
>JAZNDZ010000111.1:0-2055 GCA_045588345.1 Bacteroidaceae bacterium | reverse complement strand
GACTACACAGAATTTTTCACAACCCGAAAATTTTGTGGTGCTTGAGTGTGTTGATAGACTTCTTACCAAGGGATATAAGCCTCAAAACATAGTTCTTGAAAAGACTTGGCCATCTGGGCATGGCACATCAGGGCGATTGGATATTTGTGTCAATCGTGAGGATGGCACACCATATATGCTTATCGAATGTAAGACATTTGGCAAGGAGTATAATAAGGAATTGGCGCGAATCCGTAAGGATGGTGGTCAGTTATTTACATATTTCCAACTATCTGGAAGCAAGGCTGATGTGCTAATGTTGTACGCATCAGAATTGAAAGGCAATAAGTTTGTATATGTAAATGAGATTATCAAGATTGAAGATGATTATCGCAATGGTGATGTTAAGGATATTTATGAGAAATGGAATAAGCTCACCAAAGATAACGGTATCTTTGATTCTTGGGTGCAACCATATAATTTTCAGAGCAAGGCTTTAACAAAGGAGCAGTTGAAGGAGATAAAAGCAGAGGATTCAAGTTTTATCTTCAATCGTTTCCTTGAAATACTACGTCATAATGTAGTATCTGATAAGGGTAATGCCTTTAATAAGATATTTACACTCTTCTTGTGCAAGGTATATGATGAAACAACTACGGGTGAGGGTGAAGAATTAAAGTTTCAGTGGCTTGAAGGGCGAGACAACCACGTTGATTTCCAACTTCGCTTGACAGACCTTTATAGCAAAGGAATGAAAAAATTCTTGGACAGGACTGTTAGCGATTTCAACAATGAGGACTTTGACAAGCGTTGTGCTAACCTAAATGAAGATACTAAGCAGTATCTTTTAAGAGAGGTAAACAAACTCCGTCTTGAAAAGAATAACGAGTTTGCGATTAAGGAAGTGTATGATAGTGCCTCTTTTGAAGAGAATGCGAAAGTAGTAAAAGAGGTTGTAGAGTTAATTCAGGGATATAGAATCCGATACAACAAGAGACAACAGTATTTGTCAGACTTCTTTGAATTGTTACTTACTACTGGCCTCAAACAAGAGGCTGGACAGTATTTCACACCTGTACCTATCGCACAATTTATCATAAAGAGTCTTCCTTTGGATTCTATTATGGCTGAGAAACTCTCTCGCAAGGATGGAGAGATCTTGCCATATATGATTGACTATGCAGCTGGTAGCGGTCACTTTATCACTGAGTTTATGCACGAAATTCAGGACATCATAAACGATTGTGATACTTCTAAGTATATTGAGGAGACGAGAAAGCACCTTATCAATTGGCAGAATTGCCATTTTGATTGGGCTACAGACTACGTGTATGGTATTGAAAAGGATTATCGACTTGTAAAAGTTGGTAAGGTTGGATGCTATTTGCACGGTGACGGTTTGGCTAATGTTATCCTCAGTGATGGACTTGCTAATTTTTGCAATAACAAAGAATACAAGGACAAACTACGCAAGCAGACTAATGATGGACAAAAGGACAATCAGCAGTTCGACATTGTATTGAGCAACCCTCCGTATTCAGTTTCTTCATTCCGTCAGACAACTCGTGACTATTATACAGAACAAGATTTTGAATTGTATAACTCTTTGACAGATAATAGCTCAGAAATAGAGTGTCTGTTTATTGAGCGTACAAAGCAGTTACTTAAAGATGGAGGTCTCGCAGGTGTTATTCTCCCAAGTTCAATATTGAGTAATTCGGGCATCTACACAAAGGCTCGTGAGATTATATTGCAATACTTTGATATTGTCGCAATAGCAGAGTTGGGAAGCAATACCTTTATGGCTACCAACACAAATACTGTTGTTCTGTTCCTACGCCGTAGAGATAATTATTTTGCAGCCAATACAAAGGCGGCTGTTGATACTTATTTCCGCACATTAAATGATGTAACTATTAATGGCATAGAAACTCCTGCCTCAAAATATGTAGCTCATGTTTGGGAGGGTCTTGATTATGCAGACTATGTTACATTGTTACAGAAATCACCCAATGACAAGGTTAAGGCACACGAAATATATGTAGAGTATAAAAAGAAAATCTCTGCAAAGAGTGA
>JAZNDZ010000110.1:0-51427 GCA_045588345.1 Bacteroidaceae bacterium | reverse complement strand
TGATGTGACCGAATGATATTGCACGGCAATTCATGAGCAAAGCATCATGCGACTGGTGAACTCTGTGCCGGGGCTTTTCGTTCTTTTGGCCGCCAAAAGAACATGATAGAACGACCGCAAGAGGAATACAAGATAACTGATTAAGGGTAAAATTAACCTCAGAATAAGATATTCCAGATAGGAAACGAGCATACTTGTACAATATTACCCACATCTTTTTGCTACTGAGCCGTTTTTCTTCAATTACGGAAAATTTTCATTATTTCGTTGAAATTGTCCTTTTAAAATGCTAAAAATGTTAAATAGAAACAGTATATTTGTAAATTGCTAATTTAGGGTTGAAATTGGAAGATGTATGCTGGGGATTTTTGACGTAATTTGCGTTGTTGAAAGTAATAAACAATAAATAGATATATGGAAAATAAGATTCAGGAACTGACCGAGAAAATCTATGCCGAGGGCGTGGAAAAAGGTAACGTAGAGGCTGCCCGCATTATTGAGGAGGCCAAGGCACAGGCTGCCGACATTGTGAAGAAGGCGAAGGCTGAGGCTGATGCTGTAGTTGCTGCCGCTGAAAAGAGGGCTGCTGAACTTGGCGAGAACAGCCGTGCCGAGATTAAACTCTACGGTGCGCAGGCTATCGGGGCATTGAAGTCGGAAGCAGCGAATATAATCACAGATTCTGTGGTGAAGGCCGCCGTGAAGGAGGCTCTTGCCGGTGATACAGTAAAGGCTCTGCTTGTGAAGATTGCAGAGCGTTGGAGTGCAAATGAGCAACTTGTCATTTCAACATCGGAGGCTGAGCAGTTGAAGGCTTACTTTGCCAAGAATGCGAAGGCTCTGCTTGACAAGGGTGTTGCAATTGAGCAGGTGAACGGCAAGAAGGCGCAGTTCTCTATTGCTCCGGCCGACGGCTCTTACAAGGTTAATTTCGGTGAGGGTGAGTTCGAGGCTTTCTTCAGAGCCTTCCTTCGTCCTCAAATGGTGGAACTTCTATTTGCATAAATAATGGGTAATTATCATTGCCTGGTTGCGGGCTTGCCCGATATCGCCTTTGATGGGGCAAAATGCCCATACTCGGTTGAACGTTTCAAGGAGGAAATTTATCCTTCTCTTTTGCCCGATGATGCCCGTGTCGTAGACCTCATACTGCTTGAATGGGACAATGCGAACATCCTGGCCCTGTTGCGCCGTGGCGAAGAGGTTGCTTTGCAACGGATTGGCTGCTACACCAAAGAGCAGTTGCTTGCCATTATAGAGGCCGGCAAGTGCGGCGATGTTCCGGCAAAGGGTGTTCCGGCGTATATGCCCCGTTTCCTTGAGTATTATTTTGCAAATGAGGCTCAGGAAAATATAGTTTGGGAGAATGTTCTCAGCGCATACTATTACGGCTATGCGACAGCATCGGCCAACCGGTTTGCTGCGGACTGGTTCACATTCAACTTGAATGTGAATAATATTCTGGTGGCTATCACTGCAAGAAAATACAAACTTGGGGTAGAAGAGACGGTTATTGGTGACGGTGAGGTTGCTGAGGCTTTGCGCACTTCGGGCGCACGTGACTTCGGGCTCACAGGAACGCTTGAGTATATAGATGATGTACAGCGCTTGAGTGATAATGCCCGCCTGCAGGAGCGCGAGCATCAACTTGATGAGATGCGCTGGCGTTGGTTAGAGGAGAACTCTGTGTTCTGCTACTTTTCGGTTGAAAGGCTTTTTGTCTTCTTGCAGAAACTGATAATTGTGGAGCGCTGGGCAAGACTTGATACCGAAAGCGGAATGGAACGGTATAACGAGATGATTGCCCGGTTGAAGAAAGGTGTGGATTAATTCTGCTCCGGCAATAGTTAAGAAAGAATAAGCAATAAAAATACAGATATGGCTACAAAAGGAAAAGTAACCGGTGTTATAGCGAACATGGTGCTGCTGGCTGTTGATGGTCCTGTGGCACAGAATGAGATTTGCTATATAAAGACCGGAGGCGACCGCTTGATGGCTGAGGTTATCAAGATTAACGGTGCCAAGGTGTATGTTCAGGTTTTTGAGAGCACACGCCGTTTGAGAATTGGGGAGGAGGCGGAATTCACAGGCCACATGCTTGAGGTTTCGCTCGCACCCGGTATGCTGTCGAAGAACTACGACGGTTTGCAGAATGACCTTGACAAGATGGACGGTGTGTTCCTGAAACGTGGTGACTACACCAATCCGCTTGACGAGGATAAGGTATGGCACTTTGAGCCCCTTGTAAAGGTTGGCGACGCTGTTACTGCCGCAGGCTGGTTGGGTGCAGTGGAAGAGAACCATCAGAACCTGAAGATTATGGCTCCATTCGGCATTGAAGGCAATTGGATTGTAAAATCGATTGCTGCAGCCGGAGATTACAGGATTACCGATAAAATTGCTGTAATAGCAAATGCGCAGGGCGATGAAATGACACTTGATATGGTACAGAAATGGCCGGTGCGTGTTCCTATGACGGATTACAGGGAAAAACCGCGTCCATTCAAATTGCTTGAGACCGGTGTGCGTACAATTGATACGCTTAATCCTATCGTTGAGGGCGGTACAGGTTTCATTCCCGGTCCTTTCGGTACGGGCAAGACGGTGTTGCAGCATGCAATATCAAAGCAGGCCGAGGCCGATATCGTAATCATCGCTGCCTGCGGTGAGCGCGCCAACGAGGTCGTGGAAATCTTTACCGAGTTCCCCGAACTCATCGACCCGCATACGGGCCGTAAACTTATGGAGCGTACAATCATCATTGCAAATACATCGAACATGCCTGTGGCTGCGCGCGAAGCATCGGTGTATACAGCAATGACTATTGCCGAGTACTATCGTGCAATGGGATTGAGGGTACTGCTTATGGCCGATTCTACTTCGCGTTGGGCGCAGGCGTTGCGTGAGATGTCGAACCGCATGGAGGAACTTCCGGGTCCCGATGCATTCCCGATGGATATTTCATCAATCATTGCCAACTTTTACAGCCGTGCAGGTTATGTATACCTAAACAACGGCGAAGCCGGTTCAATTACATTCATAGGTACTGTATCGCCTGCAGGCGGTAACCTAAAGGAGCCTGTGACCGAAAATACCAAGAAGGTTGCCCGTTGTTTCTATGCTCTTGAACAGGACCGTGCCGACAAGAAACGTTATCCGGCTGTGAACCCGATAGATTCATATTCAAAATATATTGAATATCCCGAATTCGCCGATTTTATCAACCCACGTCTGGGCGACGGCTGGCTACCTATGGTCAACGAGGCCAAGACCCGCCTTTTGCGCGGAAAGGAGATTGCCGAGCAGATAAATATTCTTGGTGATGACGGTGTGCCTGTGGATTATCATATTACTTTCTGGAAGTCGGAACTTATTGATTTTGTCGTGCTTCAGCAGGATGCATTCGATGAGGTCGATGCGGTTACTCCGCTCGAACGCCAGCAGGAGATTCTCAAACTGGTTACGGAAATGTGCCGTGCCGAGTATGATTTTGAGGATTTCCAGGAGGTATCAATCTTCTTCAAGAGGGTTATCAACATCTGCAAGCAGATGAACTATTCCGAGTTCAAGAGTGCGCAGTACAACAGGTTCAATGCGGAACTTGAAGCATTGCTTGCAACCAAACAGGTGTCTAACGAATAACACTTACATATATGGCTACAGAAGCATTTCAGAAGATATATACAAAAATCAATTCTATAACCAAGGCTACTTGTTCATTGAAAGCGACAGGTGTGGGTTATGATGAACTTGCAACGGTGAACGGCAAACTCGCACAGGTTGTGAAGATTATGGGTGACGAGGTTACTCTCCAGGTGTTCGAGGGTACAGGCGGTATCCCAACCGATGCTGAGGTGGTGTTCCTTGGAAAGGCCCCTACACTGAAAGTGAGCGAGCAACTTGCCGGCCGTTTCTTTAATGCATACGGTGACCCCATTGACGGCGGTCCTGCTGTTGACGGTCAGGAGGTGGAGATTGGCGGTCCGTCAGTGAACCCGGTTCGCCGCAAGCAACCGTCGGAACTCATTGCGACCGGTATTGCCGGCATTGACCTTAACAATACCCTTGTCACCGGTCAGAAGATTCCGTTCTTTGCCGACCCTGACCAGCCCTATAACCAAGTAATGGCAAATGTGGCGATGCGCGCAGAGACTGACAAGATTATTCTTGGCGGTATGGGTATGACTAATGACGATTACCTCTATTTCAAGAACCTGTTTACCAACGCCGGTGCTCTTGACCGCATTATTTCGTTCATGAACACTACAGAGGACCCGGCCGTGGAGCGCCTGCTTATTCCTGATATGGCACTGACTGCTGCGGAGTACTTTGCTGTGGAGAAAAATCAAAAGGTGCTTGTGTTGCTCACCGACATGACAATGTATGCCGATGCACTCTCAATTGTGTCGAACCGTATGGACCAGATTCCTTCAAAGGATTCAATGCCAGGCTCGCTCTACTCGGACCTTGCAAAGATTTATGAGAAGGCTGTGCAGTTCCCCTCCGGCGGCTCGATAACCATTATTGCCGTGACAACACTTTCAGGAGGTGACATCACTCATGCTGTGCCCGATAACACGGGTTACATAACCGAGGGCCAGTTATTCTTGCGCCGTGACAGTGATATCGGCAAGGTTATTGTTGACCCGTTCCGCTCGCTTTCACGTCTGAAACAACTTGTTGCCGGCAAGAAGACACGCAAGGACCACCCGCAGGTGATGAATGCAGCGGTACGTCTGTATGCCGATGCAGCAAATGCGAAGACAAAACTTGAGAACGGTTTTGACCTTTCCGATTACGATACTCGTACCCTCTCTTTTGCCAAGGAGTACTCCGATAAGTTGCTGGCAATCGACGTTAACCTCAATACTACAGAAATGCTTGATGTAACATGGGGACTCTTCTCTAAATACTTCAAGCCCGAAGAGGTCAATATCCGTCAGGAGTTTGTCGATGAGCATTGGGTAGAATAATTGCGCAGAATATTAATGAAAGAATAGCAGAATGATTGCGTTTCAATATAACAAAACATCGCTTCAGCATCTTGAGAAACAACTGAAGATGCGTGTGCGTACCTTGCCTATCATTAAGAACAAGGAGAGTGCACTGCGCATTGAGGTCAAGAAGTGCAAGGACGAGATGAGGGCGCATGATGAAGCATACGCGGCACAGCTTGAACAGTACCGTGCACTGTTTGCCTTGTGGAATGAGTTCGATGCTTCGCTTGTGAAGACGGGCGAACTGAACATTGTGCAGCGCAAGGTGGCGGGAGTGCGTGTACCGGTACTTGAGAATGCGAGTTTCACCGTCTCTCCATACAGTCTCTTTGCTTCGCCCAAGTGGTTTGCCGACGGTATTGAACTGTTGAAGGAGATGGCCATGACAGCCATACGCCGTGAACTGCTTAATCGCAAACTTGTTTTGCTCGAGGATGCACGCAAGAAGACTACGCAGAAAGTGAATCTTTTTGAGAAAGTGCAGATACCGGGCTATGAAGATGCTATACGCAAGATTAAACGTTTCATGGAGGATGAAGAGAATCTTTCAAAATCGTCACAGAAGATTCTCAAGTCCTTGCTTGAACAGAGAGAGGAGGTGACAGCATGATTACGAAAATGAATAAATTGACTCTTCTTGTGTACCATAAGGAGTATGTCGCTTTTCTGCAGCGCCTGCGTCAGGTAGGTGTGATGCATGTTGTCGAGAAGAACAGCGGTACTGCTGCTGACCCGGAACTGGAGAAACAGTTGGCTTTGGCTGCCAGATATGCACGTACTATAAAGAGATTTGAGTCTATTGCTAAGGGCGATCTTGCTATTGCTGCTGATGTACATGAGGCTTCGTCTGTTCTTGAACAGGCCGATGCTTTGGTCGCATCAATTGAGCGTCGCAAGGTTGAACTTCAGGTAATTGAGAAGGATATTGCTTTGCTTGAGCCGTGGGGCGAGTTCAGCCACAGTCGCATAGAGCGTCTTGCGCATGCAGGCTACGATGTGCGTTTCTTTGTGACTGGTGCGAAGAACTACGATAGTGAATGGGAACAACTTTACAATGCAATGGTTGTAGAGCGGAAACAGTCACGCGTATACTTTGTGACTGTAACCCATTGCGGTGAGGTTTTTGAACTTGATGCCGAACCGGCAAAATTGCCAAACGCATCGCTCTCGGCTCTTGTTGCAGAGCGTGAGCAGGCTTTGAAGCATATTGCGGAGCGCGAGCAGGAACTTGTTGCTCTTGCCAATGCTAAACTGAATACCTTGCGTGCAGCCGAGGATGAACTGCAGCATGAAATTGAGTTTGCAAAGGTTGTACTCGACGGTGAAAAGGTTTCGGGCAACAAACTTCTGCTGCTTGAAGGCTGGGTACCTGAAAAATCAAAGGATGCCCTTGTTGATATGCTGAATGGGCAGAGCGTGTTCTATGAGATACGTGAGCCGATGCCCGGTGACGATGTTCCCGTGCGTTTCAACAACAACAGGCTGTTCCGCCTGTTCGAGCCTATTTGTGAACTCTATATGTTGCCGAAGTATAACGAACTTGACCTTACTCCGTTCTTTGCTCCGTTCTATATGATTTTCTTCGGCCTCTGCCTTGGAGATATGGGCTACGGACTTTTCATCACATTGCTGTCGGCTGTCCTGCTGTTGCTTATGAGGAAAAAGGGCGGTTCAATGCTCGGGTACTTGCGTCTTGCGCTGACATTGGGTATATCTACTGTTGTGTGCGGTTCATTGACTGGTACTTTCTTCGGTTTTAACATATATAATTGGGGTGTGCCTTTGTTCGACTGGTGGCGTGACAACTTCTCGTTCTCGGCAATGAACCCCGAAACGGGGCAGATGAACGACCCTAACGACAGTCTTTTTACATTGTCTCTTATACTTGGCGGTATACAGATTTGCTATGCAATGGCAATAAAGATTGTCAATACGACTATACAGTTGGGCTTTAAGTATGCCATTGCCACATTGGGCTGGCTTTTGGTTATTATAGGTGCGGTACTTGCAATGTTTGTGCCTTCAATTCCAATGCCTGTGGTGTATGCCATCTGTGGTGTGGGTGCTGCGGGTGCCCTGCTGTATAACTCGCCGGGGAAGAATGTGTTCCTGAATATCGGTCTTGGCCTTTGGGATGCATATAATATGGCTACCGGCCTGCTGGGTGATATGCTTTCGTATATACGTCTGTTTGCACTTGGCCTTTCGGGCGGTGTGCTTGCAATGGTGTTCAATAATATTGCAGTGCAGATGAGCCCTGATGTACCGGTTCTGGGTCCAATAGTCATGGTACTCATTTTCCTGTTCGGTCATACGCTTAACCTGTTCATGAATGCGCTTGGTGCATTCGTGCATCCTTTGCGACTCACGTTTGTGGAGTTCTTCAAGAATGCGGGCTATGAGGGTGGCGGTACGGCCTATAAACCTTTCAAATGACAAAGTCTGCCGTCTCAATGTCATTCTGAGCGTAGCGAAGAATCTCCGGTGTTGGGATGATGGCTTTGGATTATAGTAATGATAAAACAAAAAATAATAATAACTTAAAAACTAAAGATTATGATTTCAGCTAATTTGTTGCTCGCCTATATTGGCGTTGCATTGATGATTGCACTCGCCGGTATCGGCAGTGCTTATGGTGTGACAATTGCAGGTAATGCTGCCATTGGTGCCTACAAGAAGAATTCTTCGGCTTTCGGTACTTACATCATGCTTACTGCTCTTCCCGGTACACAGGGTCTCTATGGCTTTGCAGGTTACTTCCTTGTGTCCGGCCTGTTGACTCCTGAGATTACAGCCATTCAGGCTGCAGCCGTTCTGGGTTCAGGTATTGCACTCGGTCTCGTAGGTCTTTTCTCTGCTATCCGTCAGGGTCAGGTTTGTGCAAACGGTATTGTTTCAATCGGTCAGGGCGTGAACGCTACGGGTATCACACTTACTCTTGCGGTGTTCCCTGAACTTTATGCGATTGTTGCCCTTGCAGCAACATTCATGATAGGCGGTGCTGTAGCATAATGCCGCTCTTAATAAGTACAGCAATCCCTAAAGGTCGCGACCTTTAGGGATTGCTGTATATTCAAGGTGTCAGGCTTAAAATTTCTCCTTATTGCTTAATAAATTTTAATATTTAAAAATAAAATATTAATTTTGCGGCGGAATAGAGAGAGGGGAATCCCTTCTCCCTATTTGTTGTTATATAATAAGGTATTTCAGGAGTGAATGCCTTGATTTTTGAGTATTATTTAAACATGAAAAAGAATTTTTTGCTTCCCGACTATCTGTTTGAAATCAGTTGGGAGGTCTGCAACAAGGTCGGCGGTATATACACAGTGGTGTCAACAAAGGCCCGTACAATATCAGAGATAGAGAATTTGACGGCAATATACATTGGCCCCGACCTCTGGAAAGAGAAGGAGAATCCGCTTTTTACCGAGGATAAGCGCTTGTGGAGCGCTTGGCGCAAAAAAGTTTGCAATGACAAGATGACTGTACGTTGCGGTTATTGGGAGATTCCCGGCCGCCCGAAAGTGGTGCTTGTTGATTATACGGGCTACATGGAGGATAAGGATGCCATATACGGTGAACTTTGGAATGACTTTGGCGTGGATTCTCTGCATGGATACGGCGATTATGACGATTCTATGATTTTCGGTTACGCTGTGGGCAAGGTTATAGAGAGTTTCTACAATACAAATATTAAGAAGGAATGCAATGTGGTTGTTCAGGCTCATGAATGGCAGAGCGGAAATGCTGCGCTTTATGTAAAGAAGCATTTGCCGGCTGCGGGTACAATCTTTACAACTCATGCAACAAGTACAGGTCGTTCAATTGCTTCGAACGGCAAACCTTTATACGATTTCTTTGAAGGTTACAATGGTGACCAGATGGCTGCGGAACTCAACGTGCAGTCAAAGCAGTCGGTGGAGAAGGTAACTGCAACCAATATCGATTGCTTTACAACGGTGAGTGAGCTCACCGCTCGCGAGTGCAAACAGTTGCTTGAGCGTGAGTGTGATGTAATTCTTGAGAATGGTTTTGAAAAGGATTTTGTACCGGCCGGCAAGGCTTTTGGTGCAGCGCGCAAGGTTGCACGTGATGCCCGTCTTAGGGTTGCAAGGGCGCTTACCGGCGATTCGGTATCGGATGATGCACTTATTATCGGTATCGGCGGCCGCATGGAGATGCGAAACAAAGGTATTGACTTGTTTCTTGAGAGTATGGCGCGCCTGAATGCGTGCTCTGGGCTTGAGCGCGATGTGGTCGCTTTCATTGACGTGCCTGCATGGTCGGGCAGTGCACGCGAGGACCTTGTAAAGCGTTTGCGTTCCGATAAGGAGTCATGGGATACTCCGTTGCCTAATCCTTATCTCACCCATGAACTCAACAACTTCTACAATGATGCCATTGCATGCACGATACGCAACCTACAGATTGACAACCGCAGCGGCAAGAACCGTGTGAAGGTCATATATGTGCCTTGTTATCTGAAGGGCAATGACGGCGTGTTCGACATGGAATATTACGATGTGCTCATTGGCAACGACCTTAGTATATATCCTTCGTACTACGAACCATGGGGCTACACTCCGCTTGAGAGTGCTGCATTCCATATTCCTACAATTACCACAAACCTTGCAGGTTTCGGTCTTTGGGTAAATTCGGTGCTTGGCCGTGAGGGCGAACTTGCTGACGGCGTGAAGGTAATATGCAGAAATGACAGCAACTATTCTGCTGCGGCCGAGGAAATTACAAAAACAATTTGTATCTTTGCAAAACTTTCTGAGAAAGAGGTCATTGACTGCCGCAAAAAAGTTGCAAAACTGGCCGAGAAGGCTCTGTGGAAGCACTTTATAAAGAATTATCTTGAGGCTTACGATTTTGCACTTGCAGCTGCGGCCAAGAGAGTTTGATATAGAAAATATTCATTTAATTATAAATTATGATAGCAATTAGTAACACAAACCAACCAGCTTGGAAAACTGTTAATGTTAAATCTTACATCCCCGAGTCTTTGAAGAGACTTGAGGAGTTGTCACGTAATCTCTGGTGGGTATGGAACGAAGAAGCAAAGGAACTCTTCTCTATGCTCGATGCAGATCTTTACAAGGCTTGTGGCGGTAACCCCGTTCTTCTTCTTGAGAAGTTGGGCGTTGAGAAACTCGACGAGCTTTCTAAGGACAAGGCTGTCCTTGACAAACTTGCTGACGTTTATGCTAGTTTCCGCAAGTATATGGATGTTAAGCCCAATGCTGAGCGTCCTTCAGTTGCATACTTCTGTATGGAGTATGGTCTTACAAGCGTTCTTAAAATCTATTCAGGTGGTCTCGGTATTCTTGCCGGTGACTATTTGAAGGAGGCTTCTGACTCAAATGTCGATATGTGTGCGGTAGGTTTCCTCTATCGTTACGGTTACTTCAGCCAGTCACTCTCAATGGACGGCTCACAGATTGCCAACTACGATGCTCAGAACTTCAACCAACTTCCTATCGAGCGCGTATATGAGGAGGACGGTGTAACTCCACTTGTTATCCACGTTCCTTACATTGATTACTATGTTCATGCAAACGTATGGAGAGTGAACGTAGGCCGTGTACCCCTCTACCTCCTGGATACAGACTTTGACATGAACAGCGAGTTCGACAAGCCTATCACCCACAAGCTCTATGGCGGTGACTGGGAGAATCGTCTGAAACAGGAGATTCTGCTCGGTATCGGTGGTATGATTGCTCTTGAGAAGATGGGTATCAAGAAGGATATATATCACTGTAACGAGGGTCATGCAGCACTTTGCAACCTCTATCGTCTGACACAGTACATCAAAACAGGTTATACATACGAAGAGGCTCTTGAGATTGTACGTGCAAGCAGCCTTTACACTGTTCACACTCCGGTTCCTGCAGGTCACGACTACTTTGACGAGGCTCTCTTCGGCAAGTATATGAGAGGCTATGCAAGCCAGTTGAACATTACATGGGACGACCTCATGAATCTTGGCCGCATAAATGCAGGTGACAAGAACGAGCGTTTCTGTATGTCTACATTTGCTTGCAACACTTGCCAGGAAATCAACGGTGTGAGCCGTCTGCACGGTAAAGTGTCAAAGTCAATGTTTGCTGAAATCTGGAAGGGTTATTATCCATCAGAGAACCACGTAGGTTATGTGACCAACGGTGTTCACTATCCGACATGGGTGGCTCCTGAGTGGGATGCTCTCTACCGCAAGAACTTTGACCCAAGTTTCATTGGTGACCAGTCAAACGAGGATATCTGGCACGCAATTGACAAAATTTCAAACGAAACTATCTGGAACACACGTGTTGCACGCAAGAAGATGCTTATCAACTACATCAAGAAGGCGTTCAGCGAGGATTGGTTGAAGAACCAAGGTGACCCGATGCGTATAGTTGATGTTGTGAAGAAGATTAACCCCGATGCTCTTGTTATCGGTTTTGCACGCCGCTTTGCTACTTATAAGCGTGCGCACCTTCTCTTTACAGACCTTGATCGTCTTGCAAAGTTGCTCAACAATCCTGAGCGTCCAATCCAGTTCCTCTTTGCAGGTAAGGCTCACCCGCACGATGGTGCAGGTCAGGGCTTGATTAAGAAGATTATCGAGGTATCTCGCCGTCCTGAGTTTGTTGGCAAGATTATCTTCCTCGAGAACTACGATATGGACCTTGCAAAGTTGCTCGTTTCAGGTGTTGATATCTGGATGAATACTCCTACACGTCCTCTCGAGGCTTCAGGTACATCAGGTGAGAAGGCTCTCATGAACGGTGTCCTCAACTTCTCAGTCCTCGATGGTTGGTGGTGTGAGGGTTACAAGCCCGGTGCAGGTTGGGCTCTCAAAGAGGAACGTACATACCAGAATCAGGAGTTCCAGGATCAGCTCGATGCTGCTACAATCTATACTCTCCTTGAGAACGAGATTCTGCCAATGTACTACAATCGTGGTGGTAAGGCTTACTCAGACGAGTGGGTTCAGTGCATCAAGAAGTCAATTGCCGAGATTGCTCCTCACTTCACAATGAAGCGTCAGCTTGATGACTACTACAGCAAGTTCTATTGCAAGCAGGCTGAGCGTTATCATCGCCTCATTGCTAACGACTCTAAGGTTGTTCGCGAACTCGCTAAGTGGAAGGAAGAGGTTGCTGCAAAGTGGAATGCTATTGAGGTTATCTCTGTAGAGGGCGATACAAACTTCCTCAACGGCGCAATGTCTGCTGCTGATAAGTACAACGTTGCTGTAAAGGTTGATGAGAAGGGTCTTGACAATGCAGTTGCTGTTGAACTTGTTGTGCTTGCACCTGATGCAAAGGGCAACGACCAGGTATTCATGACATATCCGCTTGAGGTTGTTAAGCGCGAGGGCAACATCTTCACATTCGGCGCTGAGATTGCACCTACAAACGCTGGTGAATTCAAGATTGCGTTCCGTATGTATCCAAGCCACGAGGAACTTCCTCACCGTATGGACTTTGCATACGTTAAGTGGTTCGCTTAATACAGGCATTGATAATAATTATCAAAAAAATGTGAACGGCTTAGTCTGTTCACATTTTTTTATATCCGCTTGGTTAATTATTGCATGGCTTTAATTAAATTTGTGCAGAAATTAAAGATATATGAGCGACAAGGATAAAATATATTCTCCCAAGGAGGAAAGACTGAATATAATTTCTCACGCCATAGGCATTGCCGGTGCTGTGGTTGTGGGGGCATATTTCATGTATATGGTAATTGCCAATGGCGGTGATGCTTGGGATATCACAAGTATTGTCCTTTACTTGCTTGGGATGTTGGGTTCATTTGTCTGTTCTACAGCATACCATTCATCAAAGCCTGGAACTAAGGCACGGAGTATTTTACGCAAATTTGACCATTCGGCTATCTATTGGTATATTGCGGGCTGCTATTCACCCGTAACGCTCATTGCCATGCGCGATGTTGGTTATTGGGGATGGGGCATTTTTATTTTCTGCTGGCTTTGCGCTATTGCGGGTACATTTGTCAGTGTAAATACTATGAAAAAGCATAACCGTATTGAAACGGTGTGTTATGTGCTTATGGGGCTGACTATCGTTGTAGCAATGAAGCAGTTTTATGATGCTGTGCCGCTTTCTGTTTTTCTGTGGGTGGTGGGCGAAGGAGTTGCATATATAATAGGTGCTGTGCTTTACAGCCTTCACAAAGTTAAATATATACATGCAGTATTTCATCTGTTCGTGTTGCTTGGAACAGTGTGTCACATGATGGCTGTGTGGGGAATTATTGAGATAATGTAAAGTCTTTGCGAGATTCGGATATTTGCCTTTTATTTATAAGATGGGCAGTGAATTTCGAAATCTCGCTCGATTAAGATAATGACTGATGATAAAGGAATACAATAATTATTCGCTTTTGAAGCATAATACGTTCGGTATTGAGGCTCAGGCAAAGCGCTTCGTGGAGTTCACTTCGGAAGAGGATTTGCAGGCTTTTATCGGCACGGGCTTTCATGGACGTAATATAGTTATAGGCGGTGGCAGCAATCTGCTTTTTACAGGCGATTATGAGGGAACTGTCTTTCATTCGGGAATCGCGGGTATTGAGTTGGTCGAAGAAGATGACAATGATGTTCTTGTACGGGTGGGAAGCGGAGTAAACTGGGATGAGTTTGTTGCATATACAGTCGGGCAAGGTTGGCATGGACTTGAAAACCTTTCATTGATTCCCGGTGAGGTTGGTGCAAGTGCCGTACAGAATGTGGGCGCATACGGTGTTGAGGCCGGAGAACTAATTGAGAAGGTTGAAACTGTGGCTCTTTCCGATGCTGCAAAGCGCACATTCTCCCACGATGATTGTTGTTTTGCCTATCGTTACAGTATCTTCAAGGCTGCTGAAAAGGGACGCAATGTCATTACTTATGTAACCTACCGCCTTAAAAAAAATGCTCCCTTCAATCTCAACTACGGAAATCTGCGTGAACGCGTTGATGCACTTGGTGGCGCTACTCTTGAGAATGTGCGCCGTGCCGTATGTGAGATACGTGAAGCCAAGTTGCCAAATCCTATGCTAATAGGCAGTGCCGGCAGTTTCTTCATGAATCCGGTAGTGAATAGTTCTGTGGCTGCTTCGTTGAAGGAGAGTTATCCCGAGATGCCGCAATATCCTCTAGCCTGCGGCGATGTAAAACTTTCTGCCGGTTGGCTTATAGAGCAGTGCGGTTGGAAGGATAATCCGCATGAACATGTCGGGGTCTATCGTAACCAGGCTTTGGTTGTGATTAACCGTGGTGGGGCAAAAGGCTGTGATGTCATTGATTTTGCATCGGCTGTAGTTGGCTCTGTCAAGGAGAAATTCGGAGTTCTGTTAAGCATGGAAGTAAATGTAATAGAGTAGGTCATGAGAATTACCTTTTTAGGAACCGGAACATCGACCGGAGTGCCGGAGATTGGATGTAAATGTGAGGTGTGTACCTCAACAGACCCTCGCGATTCGCGTCTTCGCTGTTCGGCTCTCGTTGAAGAGGGTGATACCGCAATCCTTATTGATTGCGGCCCTGATTTCAGGTTGCAGATGTTGCGTGCCGATGTAAAGAAAATTGATGCATTGCTGATGACACACAAACATTATGACCACCTTGTGGGAATCGATGACCTTCGCCCTTATACCCGTGACCATGAATTGCCGATATATGCCGACCGCGAGACAGAAATGCAGATACGTTCATTCTTTCCCTATTGTTTCGGCAGAGTAAAATATCCCGGTGTGGCAAACATCAGAATATGTCCTGTGGATAACAATGTGCCTTTCAATGTAGGTTCTGTTGAGGTTGTTCCCCTGCGTGTATTCCATGGAATGTTTCCGATTACAGCCTATCGTTTCGGTTCTTTGGCTTATATAACAGACATGAGTTACATTGAACCCGGCGAACTTGATAAACTGAAAGGAGTAGATGTGCTTGTAATCAACGCTTTGCGCTTCTCTAAACCTCATAAGACACATCAGACGGTTCTTGAAGCCCTGTCTATTGTCAATTATCTTAAGCCCCGCGAGACTTATTTCACGCACATGATGCACCACATAGGTCTGCATGCAAAGATTGAAAAATGTTTGCCGCCGGGCGTGCATCTTGCGTACGACGGGCTGCAAGTCGAGGTCCTGTAGCAAGAAATCAAATTATAAGGCCCTGAAGCCACTGCATATCATAAGCAATGGTTCCAGGGCTTTTTTTAGGGCTGATGAATATATTCAGATACTTGCTTCGCTTATGATTCTTGTCCGTCTGCTTCTTGTGCCGCTATTGTTCACCATTGTCGGGAGCGGGTGATTATAGCATGTCCAGACAAGTATTGCTGTTGCCATTACCCGGTCGTCGTGGTTACCTTCAATCGCCCCCATCTCTTTACCGTTTTCCTTGAATTCGTAAAGGTCCAGTTCGTATGTTGTCTGTAAACATCTTTCAATGTAAAGGTCATCACGCAGAGCCTTTATAAGGAAGTTTATTACCATTGGTTTTGTAGAACTGTTGGTGTGGAATCCCCAACGCCTTGGACGGCCTTGCTTTATCTCTATCTGCGATGTACGGCAGTAGAGATTGCTGTATTGCCCTGCAATTTCGCTTAGAATGTATTCAAAGTTGTTCCCTTCTGTTCCTTCTGTTTCAAGGGTGTTTGCTTCTATAACTAAGAGAGCGTTTCCGTATGCGCGTGCTATTTCTACGGCTTTCCATGCAAGCCTGTCATGTTCTATATGACCGTGCCAGCATGCTGCAATCTCGGGCACTCCGCCGTCAAGCATCGCTATCCTGTCTGCAACAACTATGCATGAGTAGTCTGCTTTGTTTCCCGTACCTCCCACGTCTACGGTCACAATATATCTGTCGCGCATCATGTTCTCTTCATCCGGCATAAGCCATACGCTTAGGCTGTTTTCTTCTTTCTCTCCTGCTGCACCTGCTACAAAGCGGATATTTCCCTTGTGTTCATTATCATCCTTTTTACATTCAATGTCACCTACAAAAAGCGGCGGTACACAGTTCTTGCGCATGTTGTTCACATAGGATATCTTGAATACTCTGCGCCCTGTGCTCTGGAATGCTTCTTCAGGTGTAGACGGGAATTCGCTGTAGAGCCGCCATTCATCGGGCATTTCTCGTCTCTTGTCGCGATGCCATGCTATGGCTTCTATTGTCGCTCCCAAAGAAAAAAGGTGCTGTTCATACTCATCCATGCTATCAATGAATGCTCCATAATCGTTTTCTTCCAGTGGCTTGCTGTAGAGGTCTATGGCGAACCAAGGTATGAACACCGGTGTAAAGTTGTTCCGTTGTTCTGTAGCGTCAATCCATGTGCGATGAAAGAAGTTGCCTACGCCTTTTGCTGTTGACTCAATCACCTTCACCGTATAAGGCCCGCTGGCGATTGAACCAAAAATGGATTGTACGAGGTCTTCTGGTTTGCGTCCTTGTGTGGCTTTCCACAATCCAACCTCAGTGAGGTGCGCCATGCTTATGTCTTCGCTTCTTAGTGAGTCGGGCTTTTGTGCCGAACCGAGAGAATAGCGGCTGTTGCTCCAACTTATGACGCGTGTCTTCTGTGCGCCCTGGTAGGGTGAAGTGCTCACTCGCTTGCCGCCTGTAGCCCATTCCGGATAGCGGCTGATGACTTTTGCGAGCATGCCGGCAACAATGGATGACTGTTTTTCTATATCACCGCAGATGACACTGTTCCAGTTGCGCTTATGTACAAGCTGAATCCACAGCATGTAAAGTTGTGTGAGCGTGCTTCCTCCCCATTGGCGTGCCTTCAGCAGAATTATATCAATGGGTTTCCCTTGCACTCGCAGTTTTTCCATTTCCTTAAGATAGATGCGTTGCGGACGGTTGAGCGTGAAAGGTGTGTCACGCCCTTTGCCTTTATCGGCTATGGTTGTCATTGTGCGTGCCCAATACTCAAAATCGTGCTTTATGCGTGTGAGACAGAACTCCAGCCACAGCCGAATTATTGTGCGGTCATCAATTTCTTTACCCATGACATGGGTAATATACCCTTCTGCTCCTAATGTTGAAAGTTGTTGCACTTTTTCTTCTTCAAGCATCGTCAGCGGAATGTTTATCTTCTCAATCGGGAATCCACCAATGGATGTCAAACGGCGTTCAACCGATGTTGAGCCTTCCCCGGTTATTGGATTGTAAACGGCTGAGATTTCTCCCAGCCGTCGTTTGTTCTCTTTAATTATTTCTTCCTTTTTCATGCTTGTCGGTGAGTTTATATTCCGGCGAGGTCGGTCGCGCGCCTGCGCACTTTTTTCCTATTATATAATTTGGCAAACAGTTGTTGTACGTTACTGTAGAGGTTACCGCGAAGTGATATGTTTGTCTGTGCCATTTGCGGCTGACGTAGCAGTAGCCAGTGCATGATTATTTCGTTGACAATGTAATCTGTCATCGCTTGTTTCAGCATGGGCAACAGATGTTCTCTGCTGTTATCGTTAGTTTCAAAGGAAACAGATACGTAATCTTCCTCTACGGTCCATGATATATAAGGGAAACGAAGAGCAACAGCAGTAACAAGCTCGTTTGTTGCCTCGCTGGCAAACATAAGGAGCAGTTCTTTGTCGTCTTTGCTGCTTTGTATGGTGTCGGCATCCAGTTCTTTGCGTTTGGCCGATTCTCCCATGTAGTAGTTCTTTAAATCAATCTGCTGTTGCAGTTCGTTCCACTTTATAAGTATAGTGTTCTTCATAGTTATAATTCAATTATGCTGTTTTCCTCGCCGTTTCTCTTTTCAGGGCGTGTGCGCGTGCTCAACAGTTCTCGTATGCGCAGTAGTTCGTTTTGCGCCTTTGTTATGTGAATGTTTGATTCATCGGGCTTTACAATCATGTTCCAGTGCTGAAGCGAGCGTGCGGCGGCAAATGAAACAATACACTCTTTCAAGGTTATTGTGATGCTTTCCGGGCTGTTGTGGGGTAGTGTGAATACAATGAGTATGCTTCTTTCTCTCCCGTCGCTGTTTTCAATGAATTTAATTGAACATGGAGCAAGATAACGGTTTATTACCATTGCAACCTCATTTATGCTGTCGCTAATGAAATTCTTGACAATGTCGTCTTCATCGTCTGTAGCCTGCATGATGTCTGTAAACTGCCCGGGCAATCCTGCCTTGCTTCGTACTACGGCAGTGTATCCGCTCTGCCTGAAGATACGTTCTTTTATTCTGCTCTCGTCAATTGTGATTGTAACCTCTTTCATTCTCTTTTTTCAGCAAAGATATATGCTGTATGTGACTGTCTGGTTGCTATTTTGACACTACTTGACTTTATATTTTGTGCCCTATTATCACTAAACTCTGCTTTTCAGTTGTTGCGCAGGCTCCTGTAGAGTATGCCGCGGAAAGTCTCTTCATCAATGTAGAACGAAGGTGCGGGCTCTTCAATGATGTTCTCAAGTATAATGTACTTGTAACGCGCCTCAGCGTTTTTTACCTTTTCTTTGTAGCGGCGGAAAATCTCCTTATACATTGCAATCTTGTTCTTGTTTGTGATTGGGAGTCTCTTGCCACGCATAAGGAGTGATATAAAACGTCTTGCGTTTTCAAACGTAACGTAGAACCTGGGTGCGCTGCTTTTTGATGCGTGTTCTATTATTTCACTTTGGGAAGCATAGGGCTTTGTCTTCCTCAATTCTTTAAGTGAGTCAAAGAAACTGTTGACTACATCCTGTCTGCGAATTTCGCGGACAGAATCATTTGACATGTTTTTCATACTGCTTTTTGACCACAAAATTATAGCCAAAAATTGCTTGAAGTTTGCTGTTTTGACACTAAGTTATCAACATCGATTAAAAGTGTAGCAACGCGCTCTGTCCTCTGCGCGAGTGTATGCGTGTGAAGAAATAATGTTCATCGGGCATTTGCTGTGTTTCCAATGAATTCAGTCCAGAAGTTCTTTTGCACATTTTGTTTCTTAGTGTCAATACAGCAACCTTGAAGGCCGTTTTCTGTTGTTCCTTTGCCGGTGAAAAACAAATTAAACTATGGAACAGGATTATTTGAACATGAAAAAAGAGGGTGTTTCTCAAAGTGAGATACCTGGTAATTACGGACAGGTGAATATGGTGGCCAAGCAGGATGTTGCTGAGTCTCCGTATGCGTATCTGTCCATGGGATTGAAGAAGGTTTTCGGTGAAGACTTCTCCATTGATGACCGCATGTCGCAGGATTTGCTTCTGCATCACCTTTTTCAGAACAAGAGACAGAATGAACGTTTGCAGGAGGTACTTGACAGTGACCCGCGTCTTGCACAGATGCTGCTTGACATGATTAACGGCAAGAGAAACGCTGCGGGTGCAGTCGCTCGTTACTTTGGCCGCTCTTTTGTGGAGATGGATGAAGATTCTCCAGAATATGCCGAGATGATAGATGCAGATAATGAACGTCAGTTAGAGGCTGCGAGTCTGGCAAATGACCGTCAGGAGTATGAGAGCAACCTTCGTGAAAGCCAACCGGTTATTGAGGCTTTCTGTCAGCAGCGCGGGTACAATCCGGCTGATTTTATGGAGAATGTGTGGGAGAGAATCGTATTTCCGATTATGGCAGGCAAGTATACAACTGAAGTTTGTACTGCACTTGACCATGCGCTCACCTATGAAAAGGATGTCGAGGATGCCTTTGCTGCAGGCGACATCAAGGGACGCAACACAAATATCATGCGCATGAAGGAGGAATTCGGTGACGGGCTTCCTAAGGGCATCTCAAGCGTGGCACCGGCAACAGAGTCGAAACGCAAACGTAACTCCTTGATTGAGAAAGCTCTCAATGCCTAATATGCAATTTTGTTTTATTAATCTATAATTTATTTACTATGAGAAAAATCATTTCTTTTGTGAGGGAGAATCCCATTCTTGTTATTGTATCTTTGGTGGCTTTGGCGCTCTATTTCTTCTGTGACTCTGTTGCCGGAATGCTGCTTGCAACAGTTAATGTTGTGCCGGGCGGTACTCCTAAGCCCTCAAGCGGCATCGGTGGTCTTGCCAGCCACGGTTCAGGTGAAGCGACAACTGTTTCAAATGCCAGGGAACTTGGCAGTGATATCATTGATGCCGATGTCGATGACCAGATAATCGGTATTGCCAGTGATGAAAGCATCATTGATACCATCAAGCGCAAGATACGTCGTCAGGTGAGGGTCAGTTCTTTCGAGGTTGACCACTATCTTATTGATGACAAGCGCTCAAAGGCATACACTAACGAAACTTATAATGGAATAAAGGCTACGCGTGCCGAGATTCCATTTTCGACAACCGGTGAACGAAAAATTTTCCAGGAATACTATACGGCAATCTGTAAAGGTGTAAACGGTTACGATGCTACAGGCCAGATAGAACTTCCAGGTGTAGACCTGATGCTCTTCTTCGTGGGCAAGAACAGTACAACAGAGGCACCTATCGCTATGGCTGTAAATGGTCCTAAGGTGAACTCAAGTGATGACTACTGTGTTGTTCCGACCATTCCTGCCGGTACCGAGGTTATACTTCTTTCATCGGCGGCCTATGAAACCCAGAAGTTCATAGCCCCTTCTACTATTGTGCCAGTTCCTGAGCGCATGTATTTGCAGAAGCAACTCTGCAACAGCATCGTCAGTGATTATTTTGCTGCTCAGAAGAAGCGTATCCAGTTCAGCGAGTCACAGATTGCCGAGGCGGTCCTTCGTCAGTTCCGTCTTGAGAGTTGCCGTACAGCATGGGTCGGTCAGCCCGGAAAATTCAAGGTGCAGGCTATGGACAACGCTATGGGTTACCAATGGGATTACTTCTCAAAGGGTATCCGTTGGCAGTTCAAGCGTCAGTATGACCTCTCTTCAAAGATTACTTTTGCCGACCTTCTCAACCTTTCAATGGTGAAGTTCACTGGGTTCAATTGTACCAAGAGGGCTATCTGGCTGCTGGGTAAGCATCTGCTTAATGATATACAGAAGATTGACCTGACATTGCACAAGAACATCAGTATGACCGGCGATAAGGTGTTCGGTATTGAGTGTACAAAGATTCATACAGTATTCGGAGATATTGACCTTATCCATGACCCTACTCTTGATGCTCTTGGATATGCCCATTGCGGCGGTCTCATTGACGAGAACGGGCTTGTACGCTATTACATGAAGAACGAGGATGCCAAGACCGAGAATGTTGATGGTGAGGAAGCCAAGCGCGAGGTCGTTATGACCATTGACTGTCTCTGTCTTAAGGGGTATTCACATATTTGGGTGAACGGTTCTGCCGCAGAGAGTGATATTCCCGGCGCATCACATGTGACAAGTGCAGCTTCGTTGCCTGAGGCACCGAACTTGAACGATGTCGTAGTGCTCACAGCTGATGTCTACCACATGGTCGACGGTTCACAGAAAGTGTGGTTTGCAGCAGGCAGTGTTGTGACTTTTAACGGTACTACTTGGGTGGAATATACAGGTGAGATTCTTGTCTGATAAGCCTGTCATTTGTGTGAGGGTGTGAGCATCCCTCATTTTGGGGTGCCTGCAGTGGTCTGTAGAATGCTCATTGACCCGGGCACCCCTTCATCTGTAAAAATTACGAACTATGAAAAAAAGAATTACTTACGAGATACATGGACAGATTGAGCGTAACAGTTACTTCAGAGTAGGAAAAGCGCTTGTGAGAATTGAGTTTACGGGTGGTGCAATAAACTCTACCGGTGTTTATCCGGCGCAGTATACAACCGATAATCCGCTTTTTCAGAAAGCGATAGAAAACAGCGAAGCCTATCGTTGCGGTGAAATAAAGCGCGGTAGGGTAGAGACTGTAGGTTGTAATGTTGATAAAGAGGAAACTAAGGATGATAAAGAGGCTCTGAAACAGGTGAGCGGAATTGCCAATATGCAGCAGGCGCGTGCTTTTCTTATGGCTGAACCATACAATTGCTTGTTGTCGGATTTGCAGAACAAGAGTGCTGTAAAGAGTGCTGCGCAGAATTTGGGAATAGTATTTTCTGATTGGCCATGATACCGACAGATGAACTGATAAAGCGGGTACGGCATTTGCTCAATGAAGCCGAAGAGGATGTTGGGCTCTCGCTCTTGTCCGAAGATACCCGTTCAATAAACGCGCACATATCAAGACTGTTGCCTCAGGCTGTTGCATTGGTACAGAAGAACAAGGCTCCCGGTTCGGGGAATGTAAATCCACGTAAGGCAAAAGTTGACGAAACAACTGTCATTGATTGTGATAACGGAATGGCTATAGTAACGATGCCAAGTGATTTCGCAGGACTGATATCTGTTCAACTGGCAGGGTGGAAGCGTCCTTGTACCGAACTTTATGCAAATGACAGTGTCGAGGCTATAGCGCAATATAACAGTTATACACGTGCAGGAGTAAACAGGCCTGTGTGTGTGGATACCACAAATGAGCATGGTTCAAGGGCTATTTTGCTTTCACCGTTGCCAAAATGTGCCGATGCGCGGATTCTGCATTTTGTGTATGAGGCGGAGTTCAACGCCGATGATGGACTTAATGGTTGCGATGCTGTGCTTGCTGATGCTGTCACATATTATTGTGCTGCATTGCTGTATAGTGTGTTCGAGCGTCAGGATCAGGCCAATGCTTTCCTGTCGCTGGCAACCCTGTTGTGTAACGGTAAAAATGTTGAAAGGAGACAGTGATATGGGTGTTAAGAGTATTCCATTTGCCAAAAATGGCGATTTTTGGGAGAGTGAACCGCTTGTGTGTCGTGGCGGTGACATCAGGCTGCGTGTCCACAAGCGTGGTCCTTTCCCGGTAGATGTGCTTGTGAGTCTTGACGGTGTAGAGGAGTATATCAAGTACGATGATTTCGGGCTCGATGAGCAAAAGTGTGAGATAACTGTTGAGGGAGCCATGCGTGGGCAGCACATAAAGTTTGTTACACGTAGCGAGATTACTCTGATGAAATGTCTTGAACTATAGTTGTATGGATAGTTTTAAACTGCTTCTAACCACTGTGATTGCAAATGTTGCCGGTTTGTTGTTCCCTATCAGGAATGATATTTATGGTCTGGTCTTGCTTTTTACTGTGAATTTCATAGCGGGCATCCTGGCCGATGTGTGCAATCACCGTGAATGGAGTTTTAAAAAGGCTTTCGGCTTCTTCAGGGATGCTGCAATATACTTTGGCATGGTTGCATCAATCTATCTGTTAGGCCATTTGAAAGGAGAAGAGGATGTTGCGATGCATTGTGTATCGTTTATGATATATGTGGCAATCTATTTCTACGGTACCAACATACTGCGTAATGCGCGTATGGTTACCAATGAACGAAGTACGTTGTTCGTTGTCCTTGACTTTCTTTACTACATGCTGAGCCTTCGTGTGCTCGAGAGAAACGAATCTTTAAAAGGTTACATTGAACATGAAAAGAAAAGTAAGAATATGGTTTAGTCTTGTTGTGTTTTTTATTTGCGGTTGCAGTACGTTGCATGAGAATAACTGTTCTGCCGATGTGCGTTCTCATGCAAGTGTAATCGAGCATGTGATACGTGACAGTATATTTGTACACGACAGTGTTTTTGTACGTGAAAAGATTGACACGGTTTTCTTTACTAAATACCGCACGATGTACAAGCAGAATACTGTACACGATACGGTCTTTCTTTGTGATACCTTGTACAGGGAGCGTGTGGTTACCCGTACTGTAGAAAGTGGCAACAGTCTGAGCCGGCATCGGCTTTGGGTGTCATTGCTCTTTCTGCTTTTGGGTTACCTGATTGTCAAACGGTTTTTTAAATGATTCTTGAATGCAAAAAGTTTTTTCTTTTAAAGGTATAACAAGAAGCGGTGATGATTTGCTTGCTTCCGAAGGGGAGTGCCTTGAGATTATCAATATGCGTATGAAGAACGGTTCATTGGTGCCACTCCCTAATCCCAAGAATGAGGTGACGCTTGATTATAATTACTCAAAAATCTACTGGCACGAGATTGCACACCATTACTTGTGTGTGACCGATGATGCAAATGCAACCTTGCATGTTTATGACAGCCTGTGGAGTAGGGTAAAGGACTCATCAGGCACTCCCTTGCAGTTCGAAAAACTAAAGAATATTCAGCAAATTGAATTCCTTGGTTTTGTTGCCTGCTGCCTTACTAAGTCAGGTATCATCTATCTGCTTTATAATGACGGCTGCTACCGATATTTAGGTGAACGTCCTCAATTGCCCGTAATAGATGTTACAATTACATCTTCTGTAAAAAAGATAACAACTGAAGTTGAATACTATACAACATCGAATGATAAATTCGAAAGTACATGGAGATGCAATGCAAAAGGACATTTCGACGAGGCAATATCAATGCTCAACGAGTCTGGGCATTATATTGATAGGGCTATGTTCAAATTTGCTTTGCGCATTTATGATGGCTCTTATATATGTATTTCACCAGCAATATATGTGTGCGATGATGAATTCAAGAGTCCTGTAGGTCGGGATGCTTATAACCTTTATGCGGAGCAGACAGAAAGCGGTACTCCCACAACTTTCGATGTTTATGTGCTCGGCTTCAAACCTGAGTTCAAGTTTGCAGAGTCGGATTTGAAAGAGTGGAAGAATATTGTCATGGGAATTGATGTGTTCACTACCGGTTCAATAATGGGAAAGAAGGTTAAGGAACTGAAGTGGAGGAACCGTACTTTGGATACTCCTGCCGGCAATGTCGTCAAATACGATAGTTACGTGGCAAAAGATGCGGATGAACTTTATAATGATATTATCAATGCTTCGCATTATTATAAGATTGCCGAGTATGATATAGAAGGTAATCTTGTTGAGTCACTTGACAATGTCTCGCAGACCAATCTTGTTCTTCAGCAAGCCTTGGAAAATGATAAATGTTCTTATTCTTCGCTTGTTCCCGGTTGCAGTTATGTATTCAATAACAGGTTGCATGTGGGTGCATTGAAGGAGTATATGTTCAAGGGGCATGGTCCAACACTGTTGAATAGTGCGCAGGGTGAAAAACTACCAATGGAAATGCTGCTGATAAAAACAAAGATAAATACGTTGCATGGTGTTTCTGTCGTTGTAAAAAAGTACCCTAATCTGGAACTGGTATTTAATAAGGGCTGTTATGAACTGCCTCCAATGCTTTCTTATCCTGATTCAAGGGCCTTTGAGATGTCTGTTTATGCTTATGTCGACACTGAACTGTTCTGCAAGACTTTTCCGTTAACCCCTCATCGTTACCTGAACCAGGCGCAATATCTCAATAGGAAATCTGTCGGTTATAAGGTTTCATGCAGGGCTACCTTGGCCAGTTCTGCAACGCTTTATCCGGTGCGTGACATTGATATTCTTGAGATGTTCTCCGGCAAACCGGGTGTTTATGAGATTGTGTATTCTAAAAGCAATGATTCGTGGATGTACAATGGGGCTCCTTTCCCTACAGGTGAATTTGCTGATACCAGATTTGTAAAAAGCATGTCACAACTTGCCAATGGCAATAAACTGATTTTTACTATAACTGAATGCAGTGATGAGTCGGCCATTAAGGATATTTGCAATATCCCTGTTGACAATACGTGGAAACTGTTAGGCGGTGATGTTGATTTCAGTGATATCCAACCGTTTGAGCAGCGTGGCAATCTCCTCAAGGTGTCGTCTGTTGATAATCCTTTCATATTCCCTGCCGAATGTACATATATGCCTTCGCAAGGTGAAGTGGTCGCTCTTGCCAGCAATACCGTTGCTTTGTCGCAGGGGCAGTTCGGGCAGCACCCGTTATATGTGTTCTGCAGTGATGGAATCTGGGCTATGTCTGTAGATGCATCCGGCGCTTCGGCCTATCTCTCATCATTTCCTCTCTCACGTGAAATATGTGTAAATCGCAATTCTGTTTGCGGGATAAACGGTGGGGTTGTATTTGTAGCACAGCAGGGGGTAATGCTTTTGAGTGGCGGCAAGATTAAGAAGATTTCTGAGGCAGTAGAGGGTAATACTGGCTTCCAGAAGCAGATATTGGATAATCCTACAATTTCAAACATCGTATCCATGATGCAACTGACCGATTACGTAGGGAATGAATCCTTCGTTGATTTTGTCGGTTCTGCGAGGGTCGCGTATCTTTCTTCTCATGATGAAATAATATTTTCAAACTCAAAATTCAAATATTGTTATGTGTTTTCAATGCAGTACGGGACATGGAGCCGTATGGGTGCAACTGTAACTGATTTTATAAAGTGCCATTCTTTTTTCAAGATGTTTGCCAATATGCCCGGAGGAAGCAGAATTCTGAACATTGGAACCGCTATTGCAGGTGACAATAATGTTCTTATTGTTACGCGCCCGCAACTTTGGGGCACAAAACTTCCAAAAAGAATTTTACAAATGATGCTTCACTCTTTTGCAGAGCCTGTCAAAAATAAGACCAATTGGATTCCGTCACTCGCATGTTACATGTTTGGCGGGAATGATGGTGTAAACTTCAAACTGTTGGCTGGCCGTGAGTACGAAAAGAGAGTCGGAGACCTCAAATTCCCCTATTTCCCTACACAGGCCTATCGTTATTATCTGTTTGTTGTATGTGGTGAAATGTCGGGCAACAGTAGGGTGACCGGAATCGGTATTGATATTTCTATGGCCTGGCACAACAGGAATCGTTAAATAGAAAGCCGCCTGAGGCGGCTTTCTATTTAACGGTCATTCTCGTTTTCTTTGAGCAGCCTTTTCTTGTTCTTTTCTATGTATATGCTGCAACGGATGAATACCAGAAATGATAGAATGAAAAGGATTGTTGCAATGTCGCTTTTGAAAATCATTGTTGCCGTTCCTGCCATAATTATTATACTCGTGATTTGTAGTGATATGATTGTCTGCGCTTTCATCTTGTTACGGTTTTATCTTTGTTGAAATCCCAAAATATCAGTCTGTTGCCACCGCCGGTCTCTGGTCCTAGTATAAGTGTCGCATGGTCTATGTATTTGCCTTTTCTGCTTAGAGTGACTTTCCCTAACTCTTCATTCCTTTCCGATGTGTATCCCGTCTGTACTATCATATTGTATCTGTTGCGCTCAATCGTTTTTCTTCTCTCTGCAAGGAAGGTTGTAACGCTTCTGTCATCTGCGTATTCCTTTTTTATGAAATACTCCTCAATCAGTCTTCTCTGTCTCTCCTTTCTATTGAATAGCCTGTATTTTATGTACTCGGCCCATTCAAGGCAGTGTTCCCAAATTTTCTCAAATGCATTAATGGCATTGTCCAATACGTCGGTTCTCATAGTAAGTGCTTTTTATCTTTTTAGTTATTGTTTGTTTTGTATGCTCTGTCCTGTTTTAATCTATTTGACAATAATTTTTTATCTTCTTTTGCTGGTCTCGCCAGAATTTGCTATGTTTGTCATGCTTATAATATGATATGCATTATCTGTTTCGGTTTTATACCGGAATATTATTGATATGTTTGTTTGAGGGTTTACTCAACTGTGGCTGCAAATATAGAATTAATTTTGCAACTCGAGTTGTTGAGTTGGCAAAAAATGGCTATTTTAAATTGTTTCTAAATTCGAGTTTGTATGTAATGTTTTTAAATTAAAATAATAAAGTATGGAAAAAAGTGTAAAAAGCAGGGTTATAGAAATCCTTAAGTTCAAAGGACTGAGCGTAAACAGAGCAAGCAAGATTCTTGGTATGCCGCAGCGTACACTCAATCGTCAGGTAAATGAAGATGGTAACATAAGTATGGATTTGGTGTATGCAATCATGAATACTTTTACCGAGATTTCTCCTGCTTGGCTCATTGCCGGTGAAGGTTCAATGTTGGCTGCTAAGGAAGAGGTTGTTCTTGATGGTACGCCATATTACAATGACCTTCCTGTAAGTGCCGGACATCGTGATGCATTCAATCCTTCAACAGAGACACCTACTGCATACATATCGCTTCCCACCAAGATTGCCGATTTCTATTTTCCTGTATCCGGCAATTCAATGGAGCCTGAATTCAATGACGGCGATATTGTTGGCGTAAAAATGGTTGAGCGCTCCGAAGGGATTGTACACGGCGCTGTATACATGGTTGTAACCAATGAGAACAGAATGATTAAGCGTTGCTACCATGACAATAATGACCCGAATCTCATCTGGTGCGTGTCGCCTAATTATCCTTCTTTTCCGATACATAAGGACGATGTGTGTGCGCTGTTTAAGGTGGTAAACAGAATTGAGACTTTCTGATTGTGGCAAATATCTGTTCTATAATGAGTAACAAGCGACTTGTATCGTTTGCTATTGTTTTCCTGTATATATTCTTCCGGTCTGCAGTTTTTGCACAATCTCAAGATGTGGCTGGCAGGTTCTTGCCGATATTGCGCGCAGAACTTATTGCAGAGAATCAAGTACTCAATGTCAAATCCGTTTTGTTCAAGGATAATGCGTTTATCATAGATGCGGTTGCCGGCAGTTCCGGTGTTCCGGCAGAATTTATATATGATGTATTGCTTGCGGCAAAGAAGTATTCGGCCGATAATCCTGGGCGGTTGCCTGTTGAACTTAAGGAGATGTTGGAAGAACTGGATGAGAAAGGTGTCTCTTTCCGCATGTCTATTGCTGAAAAAAGTGGTGGTAAAAAGTATAATCTTAATTTTACGGCCAAGGAGTTCTCGGGTTTTTATATGCTTCAGAATCTTGGCAATGAACCCAGTGTGATACTATCGCTTCTTGCGTACCTGCCTTTTGAAAAAGTTGTTGGTATAATGAATATGTCAGCCAATCCTCAGGGGCCTTCATTTTCTTGTGAAGGTGAGCGTCTCTATATTGTAATGACTCTTGATGACAAGAACTTTCTTCAAATGCACGAGATGTTTAATAAGAACCGGGCTGTTTTTATCAAGTCAATGCAACAGTATATACTCTCATTGCTTGGTACTGACAAAACATCAAGCATGTTTGTGGATCTCGCACATAAGAACGGTTATAAGTTGGCCTTGAGAATTGTTTGTCCGGGAAACTCTCCAATAGCATTTGACCTTGAATAGGTGGTTGCGAAAAGGAAAAACATTCTATTATTTATGAAAATACCATAATTGGGGTTTTGCAATATCTTTGCATCTGTTCTCATAAGGTAATAGCAGTTCCGCATGAGAAATGATTTATGGTGTTTGTTTGATTGTTGCGCCGGACTTCCGGCGCAACCTGTTTTTTAGGAATGCGTGTCTGGCATCGAACTGTTTAATAATGATTTTTAACACACTATAAGCCTTTAAGATGTAACAAGCAAGTGTTTTTTTTCTATCTTTGCAAGATATGATGTGCCATTTTAGATGTTTTATGCATGGAGTATGTAGATAACAGTTCTTTTTCAATGGCGTTAAATGTTATATAATGGATAAGATGTCACAAAATATTGGACGTATTGCACAGGTTGTCGGTGCCGTGATAGATGTATGTTTTGATACTCAGGACGATAGCAACAATATTAATCTTCCTTCTATCCACGAGGCATTAGAAGTGTCATTGAACGACGGACGCAAACTGGTTCTTGAGGTGCAGCAGCATATTGGTGATAATACTGTACGCACAGTAGCAATGGACCGTACAGCCGGTCTGTCACGTGGTTTGAAGGTCGTTGCGACAGGTATGCCTATAACAATGCCAATCGGCAAACAGATAAAAGGGCGAATGATAAATGTAGTGGGCGATTCCATTGACGGGCTGCGTGATTTTGACCGTGAAGGTGCATACCCGATTCATCGTGAAGCCCCCAAATTCGAGGAACTATCGACCGTTGAAGAAGTGCTGTATACCGGTATAAAGGTTATTGACCTTCTTGAACCCTACTGCAAGGGTGGCAAGATTGGTCTTTTCGGCGGAGCAGGTGTTGGAAAGACCGTACTTATAATGGAACTTATAAACAACATAGCCAAAGGGCATGACGGTTATTCGGTCTTTACCGGAGTAGGTGAGCGCACACGTGAGGGCAATGACCTTTTGCGTGAGATGATAGAGTCTAACGTAATACGTTATGGTGATGAGTTCAAGAAAGGACTGGAAAAAGGCGAATGGGACCTCTCTAAGATAGATTACAACGAGGTGGCAAAATCCCAGGCAACTCTAATATATGGCCAGATGAACGAACCGCCGGGTGCGCGTGCATCGGTTGCTTTGTCGGGCTTGACGATTGCCGAATCTTTCCGTGATGCCGGTGCAAAGGATGGCAAGAAAAATGATGTCCTCTTTTTTATAGACAACATATTCCGTTTTACTCAAGCCGGTTCCGAGGTGTCCGCTCTTTTAGGGCGTATGCCTGGTTCGGTTGGCTATCAACCGACGCTTGCCAGTGAAATGGGAGCGATGCAGGAGCGTATAGCATCTACAGTGCATGGGTCCATTACATCGGTTCAGGCAGTGTATGTTCCTGCTGATGACTTGACCGACCCTGCTCCCGCCACAACATTCTCGCATCTCGATGCGACAACGGTCTTGAACCGCAAGATTGCCGAATTGGGCATATACCCGGCTGTTGACCCGCTGGATTCTACCTCGCGCATCCTTGATGCCAATATTGTCGGTGAGGAGCATTATAATACAGCCCAGCGTGTCAAACAGATTCTGCAACGCAATAAGGAACTGCAGGATATAATATCAATCCTTGGCATGGAAGAATTATCCGATGAGGACAAGGTTACCGTCAACCGTGCCCGTAAGGTGCAGCGCTTTCTTTCGCAGCCGTTTGCTGTTGCAGAGCAGTTTACGGGTATCAAGGGCGCTCTGGTTTCAATTGAGGATACAATTAAAGGATTCAATATGATTCTCGACGGTGAGGTCGATTATTTGCCAGAGCAGGCATTCCTTAATGTGGGAACAATTGAAGAGGCTATAGAAAAAGGAGAAAAGATTCTTCAACAGGTGAAGTAGAATTTATGGAGCGCGGATTGATAATGCTTGAAATACTTTCACCCGAAAAGACTCTTTTTCAAGGTGAGGTAAAGTTAGTGAGGTTGCCTGGTGGCAAGGCTCCCTTTACCGTGATGTGCAATCATGCGCCCGTAATCACAACGCTTGAACGCGGAAACATAAGTTGGGAAGGCAAAGACGGCATTTCGAGAATTTCCATTGCCGGCGGTTTTGCCGAGGTTGCTGATAACCGTGTGACTCTCTGTGTGGAAACCGATATATGATAGATATTATGGACAAAATAAGGTTATTGTCAATTTTTACCGCAATCATTTCCCTTATGGCACTTGCTGACGGAGTGCTTGCAGCGTACTTATACCCCGGACACGACAGTGCCATACGCTATACGGTACCTGTTTTCTTTTGGCTGTTGTATTCTGCTGTCATAATTCTCTTTAAAAAGGGCATTGATGGTGAAAATTTTGTCAAGTACATGATGTGCTTTAAGGGTGGCAAAATGCTTCTGACATTGTCTTCAATGTTTGTTCTGGCATTTTTATTCAGGGATAGTGCAAAAGAGATAGTGATTACATTCTTTGTTTATTATATTCTGCTTTTATTGCCCGAAACAATGTTTTTGTCGAGCAAGAATTAATGAAAGAAACTTATGAGTAGTTTACGCCATATTTGCCTTTTGCTGATGTTGTTCATCGCCCCATTGGTGTGGTGCGAGGCTGCAGGCAGTGATACATCGCAAGGAAAAGTCGATGTAAAGAGCATCATATTCGGTCATGTTAAAGATTCTTATGAATGGCATCTGACTACTATCGGCGAAAAACACATATCAATTGCCTTACCCATAATAATATATTCCGAACAGAATGGCTTGCACTGTTTTTCATCATCTGTCTTTCATGAAAATGAGGTGTACAACGGATTCAGGATTGCAACCGAAGGCAGCAATGAAGGCAAGATTGTCGAGATTGACGAGTTGGGCAATGAAGCACGTCCGTTGATTGACTTTTCAATAACAAAGAATGTCCTTGCTGTAATATTGAACTCCATTTTGCTTATGGCACTGGTGCTGTATACAGCCCGTTGGTATCGCAGGCACGATGCCTGCAAAGAGGTACCGAAAGGCTTGGTAGGCCTCATGGAAATGATGATTGAAATGGTGATTGAGGATGTTATAAAACCAAATGTGGGACCAAATTACAAGCGATATGCTCCCTACCTTCTGACGGTATTTTTCTTTATTTTCCTTAGTAATCTTATGGGGCTTTTGCCAATATTCCCTGGCGGGGCAAACGTGACAGGAAATATTGCAGTGACACTCGCTCTTTCAATATGCACATTCATCGCAGTGAATCTTTTCGGCAGCAAGGAGTATTACAAAGAACTTTTTTGGCCCGATGTTCCTGCGTGGCTTAAGATTCCTGTACCCCTTATGCCTTTCATTGAGATATTCGGAGTGTTCGTAAAGCCTTTTGCACTGACAATACGTCTGTTTGCGAATATTCTTGCCGGCCATGCGGCTTTGTTGGCATTCGTGTGTATAATTTTTATAACAATGTCTGTGAATGGATATATTGGCAGTGGAATGACTGTTGTCTCGGTTTTCTTCACTGTTTTTATGAATTTCCTTGAGTTGCTTGTTGCTTTTATACAGGCATTTGTGTTCACAATGCTATCCTCGGTTTTTATAGGACTTTCGCAACAGGAACAGCATGAGCATTGAATATGATTATTAACTTTTTAATATTATAATTATGTTATTGACAATTTTATTACAAGCGGCATCAGCCGCAGCCCTCTCTAAGGCTGGAGCAGCATTTGCTGCCAGTATCGCGGTTATCGCAGCCGCAATAGGTATAAGCCGCATCGGTTCTTCGGCGGTAGAATCAATTGCGCGTCAGCCAGAGGCTGCGGGCCATATACGTTCAAGCATGATTCTCGCCGGAGCGCTTATTGAGGGTGTGGCTATGTTTGCAATTGTAGTCTGCTTCCTTGTTCTTTTTGTATAATAATAGTACTGCAAGATGTCTTTGCTTTTGCCCGATGCCGGATTGCTGTTCTGGATGCTCTTGTCATTCGGAATCGTCTTCCTTGTGCTCTACAAATATGGCTTTCCTGTGATAATCTCAATGCTCGATGAACGTCGTCAATTCATTGATGAGTCTTTACGTAATGCAGCCGAGGCTAATAGGAAACTCGAACTTGTGGAGCAAGAGCGTGAAGCTATTCTGAAGAGTGCGCGTGAAGAGCAAGCCCGTATGCTGCGCGAAACCTCCAATACGCGTGAACAGATGCTTGCAGAGGCGCGCAAGAACGCAACAGCCGAGAGTGAAAAATTGATAGCCGATGCCCGCAAAACCATAAAGCAAGAGAAGGAAGATGCTCTTCGTGAGGTGCATGCCCAGGTGGCAGAACTCTCCTTGGCAATTGCTGGGAAGATAATCCGCAGGGAACTCTCTACCGATGAACGTCAGCAGGCATATACGAAGGAAATGGTAGATGAGGCTCTTGTGCCAAAGGATAATAAAGAATGAATGTTGGAGTAATCTCTGTAAGATATGCCAAAGCGCTGCTCGAATATTCCATTCAGCAGGGCGTTGAGGATGCTGTCTATGACGGCATGAAACAACTTGTGCATACATTGCAGGATGTCAAGGAACTCCCGATTGTGCTCCGCAATCCTCATCTGAAACCGGCTGAGCGCGTAAAAATTCTTTGTTCGGTAATGCCACAACTGCCAATCATGGAACGCTTCGCGGCTCTGATTGTTAAAGAGGAACGTGAGGATATCCTTGTGTTCATCGCCTATGAATACATGAATCTCTATCGTGAAGCCAAAGGAATCTGTGCCGTCAGGTTCATTACAGCAGCACCGGTGGCACCGGATTTCAAAGCAGGGCTTGAACAGATTGTCGGCAATGAGAATAAGATGAAAGTCGAGGTCGAGTATATTGTCGATGAGTCAATTATCGGCGGCTTCAGAATGGAAGTAGCATCACGGCGCATTGATGCGAGTGTCGAGGGGCAGTTACGCCGCATAAGAAAACAATTAGTAAAACAAAACAGAAAATTAGTCTGATGAGTATAAAACCAAGTGAAGTTTCAAGAGTGTTGCTTGAGCAACTGCAAGGTGTAAAGAGCAATGCCGAGTATGAAGAGGTCGGTACTGTGCTTCAGGTCAGTGACGGTGTTGTGCGTATCTACGGACTCTATAATGCCGAGGCCGAGGAACTTCTTGAGTTTGACAATGGCGTAAAGGCTATAGTCATGAATCTTGAAGAAGATAACGTAGGTGCAATTCTTCTGGGGTCTACCGACAAGATAAAGGAAGGAATGACGGTAAAGCGCACCGGCAAGATTGCCTCTATTGAAGTAGGTGAAGCAATGGTGGGCCGTGTAATTACTCCGCTTGGTGAACCGCTTGACGGCGCAGGAGATATCGAGGGAGAAAAGTTTGAGATGCCCCTTGACCGGAAGGCTCCCGGAGTCATATTCCGCCAGCCGGTGACCGAGCCGCTGCAGACAGGGCTGAAGTCCATAGACTCCATGATACCCATAGGACGTGGACAGCGAGAACTCATAATAGGTGACCGTCAGACAGGAAAGAGTACTGTGGCTATAGACACTATCATCAATCAGCGTGCTGCATACGATGCAGGTGAACCGGTATATTGCATATATGTTGCTATCGGGCAGAAAGGCTCTACTGTCGCATCCACTGTAAACACTTTGCGTCGCTATGGCGCAATGGACTATACTACGGTGGTGGTTGCGACCGCTGCCGATACAGCTGCCATGCGTTACTATGCACCTATGGCCGGGGCTGCAATAGGCGAGTATTTCCGCGATACAGGACGGCATGCACTTGTTGTATATGACGACCTTTCCAAACAAGCCGTCGCCTATCGCGAGGTGTCGCTTATTCTTCGTCGTCCTTCGGGCCGTGAAGCCTATCCCGGTGATGTCTTCTATCTTCATTCTCGACTTCTGGAGCGCGCAGCCAAGATTATCGCCCAACAGGCGGTTGCCGAGAAAATGAATGACCTCCCCCCAAGTCTTGCAGGGCGGGTAAAAGGCGGTGGTTCACTTACGGCATTGCCTATAATAGAGACTTTGGCAGGCGATGTGTCGGCATATATACCCACCAATGTGATATCAATTACCGATGGACAGATATATCTCGAGAGTGACCTTTTCAATCAAGGTTTCCGTCCAGCCGTCAATGTCGGAATATCGGTGTCACGTGTCGGCGGTAAGGCCCAGATAAGTGCCATGAAAAAAGTTGCCGGAACACTTAAAATAGACCAGGCGCAGTTCCGCGAACTTGAAGCCTTTGCAAAGTTCGGCAGCGACATGGACCCGGTTACCATGATGGTAATCCAGCGTGGCCGCCGTACTAATGCATTACTTGTGCAACGGCAATATTCTCCTATGCCTGTAGGAGAACAGGTCGCAGTTCTTTATTGCGGAATCAATAACCTGCTTGCCGGTATTCCTGTTGCCAAGGTCGGCGAATTCGAGACACTTTTCCTTGATATAATACGCACAAACCACCAGGCTGATGTCGTTGACGCTTTATCGCATGGAGGTATAAATGATGATATTGTAAAGATAATCGAACGTGTTGCCAAGGATGTCTGTGATACTTTGACTCAAGCGTAATGAATCTTAAAGAGGTCAAACATAGGATACTCTCAGTAAAGAGTACGCAGAAGATAACATCTGCAATGAAACTTGTCTCTTCTGCTAAATTGCGCCGTGCACAGGTCGCAATAGAGAATATGCGCCCCTATCAGCAGAAACTCCATGAGATGCTTTTTGCGCTGTTGCAGAATGTGCAGTCTGATGCCGGTGACTATACAACAGTCCGCGAAGTACGCAAGGTTGCTATTGTGGCTGTCTCTTCCGATACCGGGCTATGCGGTTCGTTCAACGCCAATGTCGCCCGTTTGACGAGTGAAACCGTCGCGGAGTACAAGGCTATGGGAGCCGAGGTGCAAGTCTATACTGTTGGCAAGAAGATGTACGATTCTGTGATGAAACTCGGTATCCTGCCCCTGACTCAATTGATGGAGCAGACAGGCCCGGTTAATTACAATGTGGTGGCCGAGACAGCCTTTTCACTCATGCAACAGTTCAAAGCAGGTGGTGTTGACAAGGTTGACCTTATTTTCACCCGTTTTGAATCAATGTCAAGGCATGTCCCTGTCCGTGAACCGCTTCTTCCCCTTATTATAAATGCTGAGTCTGCAACAGATTTACCCGATAACTTCATTCTTGAGCCCGGGCGAGTGGAACTGCTTAATGCGTTGCTTCCAAGAACAATTGCTTTGCATCTATACACTGTTCTGCTCGATTCAATCGCTGCGGAGCATGCTGCCCGCATGATTGCAATGCAGCTTGCAACGGACAATGCCGATGAACTGATTTCCACTCTCACTCTTGAGTATAACAAGGGCCGTCAGCAGGCGATTACCAGTGAAATTCTTGATATTGTTTCCGGCAGTGCCCACGAAGAATGAACTGGTGACTGAAAAGTAAATATTCTTTTCTTGCCGGCTAAGGTCTCAGTCGGTTATTTCATTTTACTCAATTCCGCGTAAAGTCTGTTGCAGCAAGGCTCCAATCTCATTGTCACCATTCTCCCGCTCCTTATTCAACTTGACAAGAAAATCGGCTGTAGTTTTCAATGCCTGGTTTATTGTTCCCGGGTCTTCGCAGTTTTGTGTGAGTCTTTCAAGTCTCTGTATCAGTCTATGAAAAAGTGCTAACGTCTCGTTGTGTACATCGTCAATTGTTACATCATTCTTATTCTTTTTTGCCATAATATAATCTTTAGTTGCGAAGATAATGCATCTCACTTTTTAGCTGGTTGCTGAAATGACATAACTGTTCACCTTTGTCGAAATTGTCATTTCAGCAACCTTCTCCGTGCTTTGCTGTATTTCTTTTGCAGCAAAAAAAGTTATGAGTGCATCAATGTTATTGACAGGGCTCAACGGTGCGTTAGGGCTCTATTCCGGAGTGAAAGGAATTTTTGATTCAGCAAAAGAGGCCTCCAGACAAAAGAAACTGCAGAAAATGGCTAAGGCAGAGGAAGAGGGGTGGTATAAAAGAAACTATTATGGCAACCTTCTTGAAAATTCTGCAACACGTGCAGCAATCAAAAGGGTAGAGAGTAGCTTGCGAAGACTCAATGAGCAGAACAGGGCTTTCAGTGCAATTAACGGTGCTACGCCCGAGAATGCAATTGCGCGCAACGAACAGGGATTACGTTCTATGGAGAATGTGTTCACTAATCTTGCATCAAGGGAAGATGAACGCAAAATGCATGTAGATGCTATACATAGGCAGAACAAGCAGGCTTTCTTAAGCAATGAGTTGAACAACTCATTCAATAGCGAAAAGATTGCGGCCAATCTTGCCGGCAGTGGACTTAACCTTCTACAGAATGCTCTTTTGGGTGTTGAATGGGGTAAAGAGAGGCACGACGATAAATAATAGGAGAGTCGGTTATGGATAATTTTTTGGATTATGCCGGTCTGAAAGAACGCCTTGAAAAAGCAAAGGAGAAAGAGAAATTGCGTCTTCAAGAGGCAAAGCGGAAACGTAATGTTGCCGCTGTAGTCGATTTTGCAAGTAACCTTCTCTCGCTTGTCGGCTATGAAAAGGGCGCACGTTATCCGGTTGGCACCTCGCTTCTGAGCAAGCAGCAGCCATTGTATATGCAGGCAAAGGAGAACTACGCAAAGGCTATGAATGATTATCAGGGCAAGATTGCCGAACTGAATCTTTTCGGAAGAATGAAGAACGGCTACTCTTTGACAAATACAACTCAACGTTCTATGGGATATTCAGGAAATGAGCGCAGTAAAAGCAAAGGTGCGCTATTGTCCGGTGCTTTCGAAGATTCATTTAGGGATTATATGAAAATGTACAACAGAAAAAACTAATAAGTATGAATTTGATTAACAACAGGAATAATGGAAATCAATCGTTGCCGGCTCTTTCGTTCAGTCCCGACAATGATGAAGAAAAAAAAGCCGTGGAGCAGCAGAATGCTGCCGACGATGTCGATTTTGGCAACTGGGAAAATGGTTATGGCAGTTTCTCAAAGGGAATTTCTCCCCAAGTTGAAAAGGATACCATGGCTGAAATCTCCGGACTCAAGACGCGTTTGGGACAGTATGAGTCAATAGAAAAGGCCAAAGGTCAGTATGGGAATATGTTCAAGAATACATTCAGGAATAATTTTGACCCTGATTTTTCGGCCAAGTACAGCAATAGGTTCCGTTCAACCTCTCCAAGTGTCGCAAAGAACTCTATTGATGATGAATTGCTGAATGATATGAAGATGAGGCTAAGGGACAAACGCAATAAATCGAAATCATCCACGCGGAGTGCCTATATGGACGGAATATCTATTGTAGGTGCCAATCCCGAAACAACTATGTTCCAGTCCTTCTCTATGGACCAGCCTTTGAGTGATATTGAGAATACAATTCTTGAGACCGATGCAAAGGAATTGGTCAACCGTGCCGAGCCATTGGCAAAACAGAATGGTATGACCACAGAGGATTATATCAATACACGCATGCTGCCGGATATATATGAAAAACTTCTTGATGAGGTTGTCAAAGAGGATATTCCTAAGAGCAGTGCGGAGTATATGCTCAGGGCTTCTCTTAGTAACTCATTGACCGGCAAAACAGGTATGTATGGCAATGATGCCCTTGTCGGGAACAACGAACATACGCTATTGCAGGACGAGGCAATGCGCCGTTACAATCCCAACCGTTTCGAGAAATTGGCTTCCGGGATAGGCTCATTGTTGGTCGATATACCAATGTTCTCGGCGCTCGGTATCGGTGCCAGTGCGATTGTCGGTAAAGTGTCATCTTTCTTGACTAACAGGCTTGCCACAAGAATCTTTGCGACAAAATTTGCTGAGGGTATGACACAGGCAACCGCAAATAGGCTTGCTGCTAATATCATTACCAAGCGTATCGGTCACAAGATTTTGCAGAGTTCTGCTGTCCAAGGACTCACTTTGGGCAGTTATGATGCCATGAACAGTGTCGTCGATGACTTGCTGATAAAGAACGATATCAATACAGGCAAGGCGGCAGAATCATTCGGCAAGGGACTTCTCACCGGGGCTGTTCTCGGCGTTGTCGGCACTCCCTTGCGCGAGGCCGCAAAAGGAACAAAAGGGTTTAAAAAACTGTTTGCAGGTTCAGGTGTCCTTTCTGCTGAGTCAGCAGTCTTTACGGCAAGTACCGAACTGGAAAAGATGAAACACGGCATTGAAATTACTCCTATTGATGTCCTGAATGATTTTGTTGATAGTTCTGCTACGCTTCTTGTCATGAGAATGACCCATTGGCGACCAAAAGGTGCCGAGTTCAAACTCAATGATAACGGGCAACTGAAAAAGGAGTTCCAATTGTCTAGTTCCGAAAGGGCAGAACTCAATGAACTCAACGTAAACCCCGAACAGTTGATTGCCGCAATTGAGAGCGAACTCAAGTTGCCATCGTTTGGTGGCGAGAAGGCGCGATTCATAAAAGAAACATACGCCTCGCTCATGACCAACAAGAATCTTTCGGTTTCCACAAAGTCGAAACTCATGTTCCTTGTGGAGAACAAGATTACATCTACACCCCCAGTTGAGTTCGATTTCAGTGTGAAACAAAACAGCAACGGAAAATGGGAGGTGATGACATACGATGCTGCAGGCAGGGTGGTATCGCGTAATATCTTTGACCATGCAGGCAATGCAAAGAGTTACTTTATGGTTCACCGTGCCAATATCAGGCGTAACCGAATCATTCTCTTTGAGACGGAACTCACCAACGGTCTGCGTTCAACTAATTTCCTGCGTCAGGCTGGTCTGTATGCCAAAAAGAATAAAATCAGCATTGACGATGTGGCCTCTGCTATCTACAAGCAGAGCACCGGCGAGCAGATGTCTTTACAGGAGAAGAAAATTGTTGAGGATATTCTCGAGCGCGCCTCATACGACGAAGCAGGTATGGTGCAGATGCTTTACAATGCACGCCGTAATATCGAGAAGAAGTGCGGTCTTGAAAAAGGAACTATGCTGTTGGCCATTAAAGAGGATTTTTATAGGCTGACCGATGCTCAGAACAAGGCTCTTGACGATTACGAAAAAATGGTACGTGGCGAGGTGGAACGTCTTGAGCAAGGAACCGACAGGCGACGTACAGTGCGCATGCTCAAGCAAGGGCTCAACAGCGATTACTTTGGAATGACAAATGAAGAGGTAAAGAAACGCGAAATAGAAGACTATTTCGATTGGGTTGCCATACGTGATGCCGACCGTGTAGGTCTGCGTCAGGAAAGCAGGCCTCACGCGCCGGTCCGTCCCATATATATACCGCCCGAAGACAATTCCGGTTATGTGTGGAGTTTTGGTCCTTCAAAGAACACCAAAGAAGACATTGCCATGTACAAGGAGCGTGCCTCTTCAATTGCCGAGAGGTTCGGTGTAAAACTCAACTTCATATTCGATGAACGTGAGATTGCGCGTCCCGACATCAATGACCAGAGAGCAGTCATGAATTACAACAACATGATAACGGCCGAAGGCTGGACTACCAAAGGCAAGGTTTTTATCAACCTGCCTAATGCCATGGATGTGGAAAGTGTCGAAAAGACAGTATTCCATGAAGTTGTAGCACACAAAGGACTGATGAATGTCTTTGGTGAACATCTGTATAATTTTATGGAAGATATATACAAGAAAGCATCTCCAGAGGTTCTTCGTGGCATAAACAAGATAAAACGCAAATACTACTTCGCCGACAACTACACGGTAGTCGAAGAGTATCTTGCCCACCTTGCCGAGAGTGTCAGCCTCACGCCACAGGAGCGCTCAGTGTATACAAAAGTAAAGGATTACATAAAGAGTCTTCTCATAAGACTGAATATATATACAGGAAGTAACCGTCAGATAAGCGAGAAAGAACTTGTGCGCATCATGCAGCGTCACAGCGAGTACATGCAGAAGGGTATCAGGCCGCAAGAGTATATCAAAGATGTATTCGGTGACTTCAGTGCTGCTCATCGCGATGCCGAGACCTATTACAGCACTCCTGAGTTCCTTAAAGGCATAAAGGCCCAGGCCGAGCAAGGTAAACTGTTCTCGACAACTCCTAAGTTCTTCAGGAATTCCAAGGAACTCCTCTACTACGATTATCTGACACCGGAACAGCAGAAGAAAGTACGTGACAGGTATGGGATTACAGAGGAAGACATGCAACAAATGACAAATCAGGAGCAGTATAAGTTGTTTGGCGAATACGACGAAGAAAACCGACTCCCTTATGAAGAAAAAACAACCTTCGGCGAGAGGAGCGGTGCGGTCCCAGGCAACTCATCATCCGAAGGTCTAATTTTGGGAGGCAGCGCGCACCTAAGCCATGGTCCACTAGCACAACCCAAACCTATTGCAAATATAGATGCAAAAACTCTCAGAACCAAACATCCTTTGCAAAAATATCTTAATGAAGGAGAATATGATGGAATTAATCGAGTTCAGGATGTTGTAAGAGACTTTCCTTATGAAGAAAAAACAACCTTCGGCGAGAGGAGCGGTGCGGCCCCAAGCCGTTATTCACTTGCTGCACATGAAGATGTTGCAAACATGGAGCAAGATATTGCTAATGTCAAGGGCGGCGCGTTAAAGAATTTCTATTACGGTGAAGAACCGTATGCCGATGAATATCTTGATGCTGAAATGCAATACAGCCCGCAGGGGTCGGATGCACCATATCCGGGCGATGGAGTACGCTACCGCATGCCCGATGGCGGTCGTTCTCGTAAGGCGAAAAAGGAGCTGCCTCCTTATGGTTTGGAAGAGGAACTCTTTGGAAAACATACCGAGCTTGCCGATGCGGCTCCCGGTGCTGTACCATTGCTCAAAGACCCATTTTACAGGTCGTTGAGGGCAAATTCTCCAACATACTCCTATGTCTATGAGCATTTGCGCAAATTGCCGCTTGAAGAGTGGACAAAGCACGACCATGATTTGTGGGATACGTTAGTGGGAATGGCCGAGGGCGGTGCTGTTCAGTTTGTACTCAAAGACATTGTTACAGACCCAAAGTTTATCAGTACCTATCCCGAATTAGCAATGATTCCGGTGAGCATATCAAAGGATTTGCCGGTTCCTGTGATGTACGACAAGGAAAAAAACAGGATTTTCCTCGACAGGAGAGTCTATCTCTATCCACAGTCAAAGTTCTACATAGATGGTGCACTGCAGAGTGTAGCCCGGGATTTTGAGGAACGCCGAAACTCGGCTGCACGCCAAGTGAACGAGTTCAATTCAAGATTCAAAAAGAAGTACAATGATGCTGTTACCTATGCACGAAAAATTGCCATGATGCGTCAGATTATGCCGGAGTTCGATGCTGAAAACAAAATTGCCGAATCGTACAGGAGTGAATATGGGTTCTACCCCGACGAATTCCTCAGTCGTTTCCCCGATATGGACGATTATCTGCTTCATCGCGTAACGCGCGGAATGGGTACACTTATTGACAGGAACCAATCACCTGAATTTATAATGCACCATGAGAAACTGCTGAACAAAAAAATAAACCAACATCGCAAGTTCTTCTGGGGACCGGTGGAAATTATAATTGACGCTGCTGCAAATGGTGAAGGTGAAGGACCGTTGCGCGTGGCAGGCGAGAAGGACCACAAGTATCAGTCACTGCCGTCAAGCGGTCTTGATTTGTCCGAGAATATCATGTATGAGAAGTATCTGCCGTCAATGCTAAAGCGGTTTAATTTGCCCTTGCCATCACAAAAACGCGGACCATGGGGCTGGGAAGAGTACCGCGATAAGAAGAGAGCCGAATTGAAAAGGATTCTGAAGGAGTCAGAGGAAAGCAAACGCAAGAAATCCAATCTTAAGAATTAATTGTAAGGACTATGACAATGAATAAATTCCTGGACAAGAGAGTGAAGGCTGCAGCAGCCGGTCGCCGTCGGCCGGTAAAGGAGAGCAACGGTGTTGCCACTGCATTCCTGGCTGAATGTGCTGCATGCTGGAACTCGCTTGACGAGGCACGGCGCAAATTGCGCCGTAGCCTCATGTACAGTTACGGCGACCAGTGGGGCGACTATGTAACCGACCCCGATACTCTTGCCTTAATCACCGAAGGCGAACTCATAAAGAAGAATGGCAAGGTTCCGCTCAAGAACAACATGATAGCTCCCATACTTGGCAACATTGACGGACAGTTGCGGCAGAATCTGATGCGGCCGGTATGTGTCGCACGTGACCAGGCCGAAAACAAGGTGGGCGAAATGATGTCCATAGCCATTGAGTATGTGCACGACATAAACGAGATGGAAGAACTTGATGCCGACTGCATGCGTATGCTGCTCAACGGTGGCATGACTGCACAGAGAATAGAGTATGGTGTCAATCCCGCAAAGGAACGCCGCGATGTCTGGGTTTATCCGGTCAATCCCTCACGCCTTTTCTTCAATACCAATCTTGAGGATGTCCGCATGTGGGACCTCACTTGTGTGGGCGAACTCTTCGACCTTCCTCTTGATGATGTCCTTGCACATTTCGGCACCACACCGCAGCGCAAACAGCGCATAAAAGAGATATATGGTAACTGCTCTGAATCGGTTTTTGCCGGCAGCCGTGCAATGCAGGGTGATGAGGCGAGGAACCTTTCGTTCTACACTGCATCGCATACAAACCTTTGCCGTGTAATTCTTGGATGGAAACTCGAGTCGTGCGATTCCTACCGCTGGAGCGACAGCAGCAATGGCACGTGGGGCTATCTGCCATATAATACCAACAGCAAGGCTATGCTTGATACTGAGAACAAGCGCCGCGTTGACGAGGGTGCCGCGAAAGGGCTTGCCGAGGATGAACTTCTGCTTATAGAGTATGAATTTGCTACAGAACGCTATTGGTACTATCGTTACATGACCCCTTATGGTGATGTGCTGCAAGAAGGGCGCAGCCCTTATTGGCATGGGGAGCATAACTATGTGCTTCATCTTTTTCCGCTCATCCAGGGGCGTTTGGGGAATTTTGTGGAGCAGTTCATAGACCAACAGCGTGCAATCAACCGCACTGCAACCCTCATAGACTTCATACGCAGTACATCGTCAAAAGGTGTGCTTGTTGTTGATGATGAGGCTTTCGAGAGTATGTCGCGCGAGGAGGTCATCGATGAGTATGTGCGTTACAACGGTGTGCTTTTCGTGAAACTCAAGCCTGGGCAGAGTATCGACGGGGTGGTGCGCCAGTACAATAGCGGTGCGGCCATTGCCGGTGATTTTGAACTGCTCAACCTGCAGTTGAGGCTCATAAACGAAATCTCCGGTGTGAACTCAGCCATGCAGGGACATGCTCCTAAAGCCGGAACACCCGCATCGCTCTATGCTCAGCAGATACAGAACTCTTCTTTGAATCTCAAAGGGCTGTTTGACGGCTTCAGGAACTTTCGCCGCCGCAGGGATGGCAAGGTCATGAAAACCATACAGCAGTACTACTGCGAAGCGCATTACATAGACATTGCCGGTACGCATTACAGCGAAGAATCCAAGTGGTACAACCCCGACAAGGTACAGAACAGCGAGTTTGACCTCACAATCTCCGAAGGATACAACACACCGGCCTATCAGTTGCTGGCAAATGATTTCCTCATGGAACTGTTCCGTGCCAACGCAATAGATGTAAAGACCATGCTCGAGAACAGCTCCTATCCCTTTGCAACCAAGATACTCGAGGCTGTAAAACGCAACGAGCAGCAACTTGCCAAGGGCGCATCTATGGAAGGCGTATCTCCCGAAATGCTGGCGCAGTTGGCTGGCGCAGCAGGCAAAGGGCTATCGCCCGAAGCGCTATCTCAAGCCATTTCCTCGCAAAATGCTCAACCAGTTCCGGCAACAGACGGCGGCGAGTCTGCAATGCAACCGCAAGGTGCGGCACTTACTTCCGAAACGCAACTGCAGGATGCGGGTGTGCCTCCTCATGACAGTATGTTGCAATAGCAGCAAACCATTATTTTTGCAGCAGGCAGGTGAATAAAAGGAAACCTTCATCTGTCTGCTGTTTTCTGTTATATTTTTACTATCTTCGCATTGAATTTATAAAATACTTCTATGACCCCACAGGAACGTATACTTGAACTGCGTCGTCAGTTGCACGAACATAACCGCAATTATTATGTACTCAACGCACCAGTCATAAGTGACTACGAGTTCGATATGCTGCTTAAGGAACTGCAGCAGTTGGAGACTGAGTACCCTGAAATGTACGATGCAACCTCTCCCACTCAGCGTGTGGGCAGTGATATAACAAAAGAGTTCAAGCAGGTAGTGCACAAGTATCCCATGCTTTCGCTTGGCAACACTTACTCCAAAAGCGAGGTTGCCGATTTTTACGACCGTGTGAAAAAGGGCCTTAATGAAGAATTTGAAATCTGTTGCGAACTCAAGTTCGACGGTACTTCAATCTCTCTCACCTACGTCGAAGGCAAACTTGTACGCGCCGTTACACGTGGTGACGGCGAAAAGGGAGATGATGTTACTGTCAATGTGCGCACCATACGCACCGTTCCTCTTATCCTTTCCGGCAGCGGTTACCCTGCAGAGTTTGAAATCCGTGGCGAGGTACTCATGCCGTGGGGAGTGTTTGAACAACTCAACAGCGAGCGCGAGCAGGCCGGTGAGCCTCTTTTCGCCAACCCGCGCAACGCTGCATCAGGAACACTCAAACTGCAAGACTCATCAGTCGTTGCAAAACGTAAACTCGATGCCTATCTCTACTTCATGCTTGGTGAGGAACTGCCTGCGCAAGGTCACTTCGAGAATCTGCAGGCTGCAGCCTCTTGGGGCTTCAAGGTGTCGGACCTCACATGCAAGTGCCGCACCCTTGACGAGGTGTTTGCATTCATTGACCGCATGGATGTGGAGCGCAAGAACCTTCCTTTTGCAACCGACGGCATTGTTCTCAAGGTAAATTCCCTGCGTCAGCAAAAGAATCTTGGCTACACATCAAAGTCACCGCGTTGGGCAATCGCATACAAGTTCCAGGCCGAGCGTGCAGTGACACGCCTTAATGAGGTTACCTATCAGGTGGGCCGCACCGGGGTTGTTACCCCGGTTGCAAACCTCGACCCGGTACAGTTGTCGGGTACAGTTGTAAAGCGCGCATCGTTGCATAATGCCGATATAATAGAGAAACTCGACCTCCACATAGGCGACATGGTATATGTTGAGAAAGGCGGCGAGATTATCCCAAAGATTACCGGTGTTGATGTTGATTCCCGTTTCATGATAGGTGAAAAGGTACAGTTCATCGAAAAGTGTCCCGAATGCGGTACACCTCTGGTGCGTGTCGAAGGCGAGGCTGGCAATTATTGTCCCAACGAGATTTCATGTCCTCCGCAGATAAAGGGAAAAATTGAGCATTTCGTTTCACGTGAGGCAATGAATATTGACTCCATGGGCCCTGAGACGATAGAACAGCTTTTCAATTATGGTTTCATAAAGGATATCGCCGATATATATACGCTGTGTGCCGAGGACCTTATGTTCCTGCCGCGTTTTGGTGCCAAATCTGCCGAGAATCTTGTTGCTGCAGTCCAGGCATCGCGTTCCGTTCCTTTCGAGAGAGTGCTGTTCGCATTGGGAATACGCTTTGTAGGTGCCACTGTAGCCAAACGTCTTGCCCGTTCTTTCGGCAATATTGATGCCCTCATGTCGGCAACCCTTGAACAACTTACGGCTGTTGATGAGATTGGCGAGCGCATAGCGGCAAGCGTAGTGGCCTATTTTGCCAATGAGGCTAACCGTGGACTTGTCAACAGGCTCAAAGCCGCCGGCCTTAAGTTCGAACTCGAAGAAGAGACCCTTCAGGCACGTACCGAACTGCTCAAGGGGCAGAGTATTGTCATCAGCGGAGTCTTTACACACCATTCGCGCGACGAATACAAGGAAATGATTGAGAACAATGGCGGCAAGAATGTCGGCAGTGTAAGCAAGTCTACTTCGTTCATTCTTGCCGGCGATAACATGGGACCTGCGAAATTGGAAAAAGCCAATAAACTGGGTGTGCGCCTTGTAAGCGAGGATGAATTCCTTGCCATGCTGGAAAACTGAAAGGTGAAAGGTTAAAACTGAAATGTGTTTATACCTTTGGATTGTTTCGCTTTGTTCGTTCCCATTCATATTTTTAGTATATTTTATAAAAATAATATACCGTAATAGCAAAAAAAGATGTAATTTTGCACTCCGAAATGTAAAACACAAATTTTATGATGCGAAAAAGACTTACAGGTATGGGCGTTGCTCTTGTTACGCCATTTACAAAAACCGGTGAAGTGGACTACGCTGTTCTTGAGAGATTGGTGCAGATGCATATTGATTGCGGCACATCTTTTCTTTGTGTCCAGGGTACCACAGCCGAGACTCCTACTTTGACAATTGAGGAAAAACGTGAGATTCGAAAGCGCATCATAAAGCAGGTCGATGGCCGCATGCCGATAATGCTTGGTATCGGCGGCAACTGCACACGTGCTGTTGTCGATGAACTTCGCAACGAGGACCTCACAGGTGTTGATGCAATCCTTTCAGTTGCACCATACTACAATAAACCGACGCAAGAGGGCATCTATCAGCATTACAAGGCCATTTCTCAGGCAACAGAACTGCCCATATACATGTACAATGTTCCCGGTCGTACAGGAGTGAATATTCTTCCTTCTACAGTAGTGCGCGTCGCAAACGAATGTCCCAATATCGTGGGTTACAAGGCTGCTTCGGGCAACCTTGCACAGGTAAAGGAACTCATTGCCACAAAACCGGCTCATTTCGATGTGTTCTCCGGTGACGACGGTCTCACAGTCGACATTATGGAGGCTGGCGGTGTCGGTGTCATTTCAGTCTTCGGCAATGCATTTCCCAAGCAGATGACCAAACTCGTTACAGCAATGCAGGAGGGCCGTGTAGGCGATGCACGTAACATACACGTTAGGTTGAATGAACTCTTCCAACTCATCTTTGTCGACGGTAATCCAAGCGGTATCAAAGCCTTAATGGAAATCCTTGGCATGCTGGAGAACAATCTGCGTCTGCCTCTTGTTCCAGCCTGTGACGACACATACAGCGACCTGCAGCAGGCAATAACATTCCTTTGATTTATGGAGCGACTCAAGGCTCTGCTTGACAGCAAGGCATTGCAATACAACCGTCCCGATTTCATTGCCGATGACCCCATCAGCTTCCCTCATTCGTTCACACGCAGGGAAGATGTTGAGATTGTTGCACTTTTGGCATCAATAATTGCGTGGGGCAACCGCAAGATGATTCTGCGTTCAGGCAACCGCATGTTCCATGAAATAATGCAATCCCGCCCCTATGACTATGTCATGAGCGGCGAGTGGGAGGCTCTTGACGACCGCATGAACATTCACCGCACATTCTTTGCCGCAGACTTCAAGTACATCTGCCGTGGCCTCAAGTCAATCTATACAAAATACGGTTCCATGGAGCCGCTTTTTACAGGTTGCTCCACATGGGACGGAATTGCCAACCTGCGCAATGAACTGGCTGCTGTAAATGGCGGGCTTGCAACGCGTCACATAAGCAATCCCATCCCGGCAAAAGGCAAGCCGGCGAGCGCTTGCAAGCGCATGCACATGATGCTGCGTTGGCTCTGCCGTAAAGACGGTATAGTTGACCTCGGAATATGGAGCAGTGTGCCACAGTCGCAACTGATGATACCCATTGACGTGCACGTGGCGCGTACAGCGCGTACTCTTGGTCTTGTAACCCGCAAGCAGAACGACCGTCGCACAGTAGAGGAACTGACAGCACGCCTGCGCGAACTCTCGCCCGACGACCCGGTACGCTATGACTTTGCACTCTTTGGTGTGGGCGAGGCCGGTGACAGTTTCATCAGCAACATTGTTGAATGAATAACGTTTCATGTTTAACGTTTAATGTGTAAGGGTCGGGCACCCTTAGCCCTTTCAGACCCCTTAATTGATAATAAAAATGGCAAAGATTACAAAAGAAGATGCGTTGAACTATCACGCAGGGAAACGCCCCGGTAAAATAGAGGTAGTTCCCACAAAACCATATTTCACACAAACCGACCTTTCATTGGCATACTCTCCCGGTGTGGCCGAGCCTTGTCTTGAGATTCAGAGCGACCCGCAGAATGCCTACAAATACACCGATAAGGGCAACCTTGTCGCAGTTATCTCTAACGGTACTGCAGTCCTTGGACTTGGCAACATCGGTGCTGTAGCAGGCAAGCCTGTTATGGAGGGCAAAGGTCTACTTTTCAAGATATATGCCGGCATTGACGTGTTCGACATCGAGGTCGATGAAGAAAACCCCGAAAAGTTCATCGAGGCAGTAAAGGCAATCGCTCCTACATTCGGCGGCATAAACCTTGAGGATATCAAGGCACCCGAGTGCTTTGAGATTGAGCGTCGCCTTAAAGAGGAACTCGATATTCCCGTAATGCACGACGACCAGCACGGCACAGCAATAATTTCTGCCGCCGGCCTGCTCAATGCTCTTGAGGTCAATGGCAAGAATATTGCCGATGTAAAGGTTGTTGTCAACGGCGCAGGTGCTGCTGCAATATCATGTACAAAACTCTATACGGCACTTGGCGTGAAGAAAGAGAACGTCGTAATGCTCGACAGCCGCGGTGTCATCAGCACCGAGCGTACCAACCTCACACCCGAGAAACTTGAATTCGCTACAACGCGCACCGACATCCATACCCTAAAGGAGGCAATCATTGGTGCTGATGTCTTCCTCGGGCTCTCTAAAGGCAACGTCCTCACCAAGGATATGGTACGCTCAATGGCCAAGGACCCAATTGTCTTTGCCCTTGCCAACCCGGAACCCGAAATTACCTACGAGGATGCCATGGAGAGCCGCCCCGATGTGCTCATGAGTACCGGCCGCAGCGACTATCCCAACCAGATAAACAACGTCATAGGTTTTCCTTACATCTTCCGCGGAGCGCTTGACGTTGCAGCCACAGCAATCAACGAAGAGATGAAACTCGCAGCCGTGCATGCCATTGCCGACCTTGCCAAGCAACCCGTTCCAGAAGTTGTGAACAAGGTCTACAAGGTGGGTAATCTCTCTTTCGGTCGTGACTATTTCATACCGAAACCGGTCGACCCGCGCCTGCTTGTGGAAGTATCCACAGCAGTAGCCAAGGCTGCCATTGCAAGCGGTGTCGCGCGCAAGACAATTACCGACTGGGAAGACTACAAAGAGCATCTGCTCGAGTTCATGGGCCGCAGTTCAAAACTCACACAGCAGATATATGACATGGCACGTACCGAGACACAGCGCGTTGTATTTGCCGAAGGTGCCCATCCTTCAATGATGAAAGCCGCAGTGCAGGCAAAGGAAGAGGGAATCTGTCAGCCTGTTCTTTTGGGTAACGACGAAATCATTGCTAAGGTGGCAGCCGAGAATGGCTTGAACCTCGAAGGTATTGAGGTGGTGAACCTGCGTCATCCCAACGAGCGCGAGCGTCGCGAGCGCTATGCGGCAATCCTTGCCGGTAAGCGCCAGCGCGAAGGTTATACAATAGAAGAGGCTAATGACAAGATGTTCGAGCGCAACTACTTCGGCATGATGATGGTAGAGACCGGCGATGCCGATGCTTTTGTGACAGGCCTTTATACAAAGTATTCAAATACAATCAAGGTGGCTAAGGAAGTCATAGGCATGCAGGAAGGTTTCAGCACCTTCGCCACTATGCACATCCTTAACTCAAAGAAAGGAACATATTTTGTTGCCGATACCCTCATAAACCGTGCTCCGGAACTCGAGACTTTGATTGACATTGCCCGTCTGGCCGAAAAATCGGTACGTTTCTTCAACCGTGAGCCGGTCATAGCAATGACATCATATTCCAACTTCGGCAGCGACCAGGGTGGTAGCGCCGAGCGTGTCCGCAAGGCCATTGCTTATCTGCACGAACAGTACCCCGACTGGAATATCGATGGCGAGATTCAGGTAAACGTAGCCATGAACAGCGAACTGCGCGACAAGAAGTATCCCTTTACCAAACTCAAAGGCAAAGAGGTCAATACACTGGTATTCCCCAACCTTAACTCAGCCACATCATCATACAAGATGCTTCAGGCCCTCAGCCCTGACGTAGAGATAATCGGCCCCATCCAGATGGGATTGAACAAGCCTATCCACTTCATCGACTTCGAGAGTTCTGTACAGGAAATCCTGAACGTGACCGCCGTAGCAGCGATAGATGCCATGGTGAACAAGAGGAAATAAGGATAGTGAAATAATGAATGGGAGGCTGCTAAAATTTTTTTAACAGCCTCCCATTCTTGTGGAGATGAATAAAAAGAGGCTCAGTAGCCAAAAGATGTGGTTTGCTTTTTCATAGCCGCCAAAAGAACATGAAAGAACGACTTGAAGAAAAATACAAGTCAACAATCAAGGTTGAGGACTGCTGCGGAATACAAGATGAGTAAAGCGAAGAAAATTCACCT